>JBFILE010000082.1:0-12537 GCA_041599855.1 Thermoplasmatota archaeon | reverse complement strand
CGGCGTGCTGCAGGGTGGTGCGGAAACAATTCGCCTTCTCCGCGCCCACGGTGACCGCCTGGTAGAACGTATCCCCGGAGTATGTGGCGCGCCAGCAGAAGGTGCCGGGCGCGCCGCCTGCCACGTAGGGCATTGAGGTCGCCGCGTTCGCGGAAACGGCCACGGTGTCCACGAGGGTGCCTTTGCCCACGGGGCATCCCGTGGGGACCACGTCGGTGACGCGGCATACGTGGAATGCGACGGTTCCCGAAGGCATTCCGGCCGTGGGGTCCCGGGGAATCACGCCCATGGTCGCCGCGACGCCGGTTCCCGGCGGGAGGGTGTTGCCGTTCGGCGTCCATGAGAGCGTGGTGTTCACGGGCTGCTGCGTGGTGTTGAAGCACGCGCTGCTGGGCGCAACGGTCGCCGGCAGGTACACATCGTCACCGGAGTAGGACGCGCGCCAGCAGTATTGCCCGAGGTTCGTGGTCAGGTTCGTGAACCGGGAATAGCCGCCGCCGGTGACGTTCAGGTCAAGGCCGTCCACGGCGATGCCGCCGGTTGCGCACTCGTGCGCGGCGCGGTCGGCGAAGTAGCAGAGGGCGTAGTCGACCGACCCGGACGGGATGGGACTCGTGGATGCCGGGCCGGACGCCTGGATGATGGCGCGCACATGGTCGCCCGGCGCCACGTCGCGGAAGGCGGGCCGCACGGTGAGGGTCGGCGCCTGCTGGACCACGTCGAAGCAGTCGTCGCCGCTCGTGAAGATGGCCGGGTCGTACTCGTGGTCACCCGCGTACTCGACGCGCCAGCAGTACGTGCCGGGCGCGGCGGTGTCCGTCGTCGTGTTGCTCGTTGCGGCGCCTCCGGAAAGAAGGCGCGACGGGCCCACCTGATAGCCTTGACCCGCCTCGCAGCCGGTGCCCGGCGTCGAGATGCCGGGAAGGCAGAGGAAGAAGGCGACGCGGCCGGTGGGGATCGCGCCTTCGCCCTCGATGAGGATCGTGTGGCTCACGGGTTCGCCGGGGCCGACGGTCGTCGTGGACGTGGTCCCGTCGCCGCCGGAGACGCCGCCACGACAGGTGTACGTGGATGCGGCGCCGAGGATGAGGTCCGCGCGCGGCGCAGCGTACGAGTCGGATCCGTTGTAGACGACGACGCGGAGCGCGTCGCCCATGTGGGTCACGCATGGGCCGCGCTGGTCGCCGTGGGACTCGTCGAAGGACGCGTACCCGAGGGGGCCGAGGAGGACCGCGGCCCGGGTGAGGGGGCCGCGCTGGGTGAACGTCAATCCGGCAAGGGTCACGCTCACGTTGGAGGCGGACGCATGGCGGAACGCGGTGCCCGGACTCGGGGCGCAGGCGCGCTCGCGCACGCCGGTCGCGTTCACAAGGACGCCGGGGACCAGTTCCACCCGGACTTCGGCAAGGGCGCCTTCCGCACACGGGCTCGTTCCGAACCCGTTGGGTGCGATGGTGCAGCGGGACAGGATGCCGCCGATGCCGTCCACGGGGCCCTCCACGGTCGCTTCGGACGTGGTGGTTCCCGTGGTGGGTTCCCGGGACGTGGAATAGGTGTTCCGCGTGGTTGTCCCGTTCACGTGCTGGATCACGATGCGGGCACCTGCGGCCGCGCACGTGTCCAGGTCCGACGCGCAGAGGTCGGCGTGTCCGGTCTCGCACGGATGGGGCGGCTGGGAAAGGAACGTGGACGGTCCGGGAGCCACATCCGCGGGGCCGAAGAGGAGATCGATGAAATCGTACGCGGTTCCGCGGGCCTGATCGTACACGGGCCACACGTTCACGAGCACGGATTGGGCGGCATCATCCGCCACGTCCGCCGCCGCAAGGACCGGCTGCGGGTTCCGCGCTTCCGGCGGAATCGTGAGCCAGACGCAACCGACGGCGGTGTCGTACCCGTCCCAGACGAGGTCGCCGCCGTCGTTCCAGATGACACCATCGAACGCGTCGATGAGGTCGCCGGCGGGGCTCGGGGCAAGGGTCGAGAGGAGACCCGTGGCCACGGGGCCCGCCACCTGGAAGACCGCGAAGTACGCGACCGGCACCAGGATGCAGGGGCTCAGGAGGAAGTAGGGGATGGGCGCGAAGACGGGGAGACCGCACGTGGCGAGGATGGCGACCGCCACCGCGACCGCGGCGAGGTGGGTCGCGGCGCTTGCCGCGGGGAGTGCATCCCTGATCGCCCCGAGGACCGCCTGGTACGGGAGGTCCACGCCCGGGTTCACGCACCATGTGGCCACGAGGAGGCCGAGGGCGATGGCGTCCGCGAACTCGATGTAGGCGAGGAACGCGTTCACGCTGACGCTCGCGTCGTTGAGCCCGTTGCCGGGGCTCACGGTGGCGTCCCCTTCCACGCGCTGCATGCTGAAATCCACGATCTCCGTGTCGTCACCGACGAAGAGGTGCGTGTCCGAGAACTCACGCTCCGCGCTCACGTCGACCACGTCCAGGACCATGACGTTCATGCGCGTGCGCGTCACGTTCCGCTCCATGCGACCCAGGTCCGATCCCCCGATCGTGAGGCCCGTGACCTCCTTCGATTCCTCGTGACCGAAGCCGTATGTGACGAGGTGGGACCCGTCCACGGGGCTGCGGACGGTGCCGCCGACGCTGGAATCGAAGCTGCGGCTCTCCTGCTCGATGCCGATGGGGAAGCCCGCAATGTCGAAGGTGCTCTCGCTCTCCTCCTCCACGTAGCGCAGGTTGAACACGAACACTTCACCGAGGGCGTTCGCCCCCGCCTCGTAGGTGCGGGATTCCTCTTCGCGCTCGATGCCGAGAAGGTCCGTGCCCGCGAGGCTGTAATCCGTCTCGTCGTGGGACGATTCCTCGCGGTAGCCGGCGCCCGCTTCGCTGTCGAGCGCCTCGGACCCGCCGCTCGCACCCACTTCCCGGGATGCGGATTCCTCCGTCTTCTCGGACCCGAACAGGGGGGCCCCGACGAAGATCTCCTTCTCCTCGTGCGAATACGCGGTCTTGTTCTCGTAGCCTGCATTCAGGAAGAGGACGCCGCCGCCCACGTTGATCGCGATGCCGAGACCGTCCGTGTGGGCCCGCGAGTTCCGGCTGCCTTCCGATCCGAACGGGAGGCCGAACACGTAGAACAGGTCCTGCTCCTCACCGGAGGACGACGAATCCTCGTCCCAGTGTTCCGCATCCACGGAGATGTTGCCGTGGAGGGCGTCGAGGGAGACCTTGGCGCGGCGCCATTCCTCGCGCTGGGTCCCCGCCTCGGAGACCTCGTGGCCGAAGGGGATGCCGGCGAACGTGTCGCGGGTGGCATCGTACGTCATGCCCGATTCCTCGGACTCCCCGTTCTCGTAGAGGAACTCGGCTTCCGCGGTGCCGTCCCCCACATCGATGACGATGCGGAGCCACTCGTTGAAGAACGCATGGCTGGACTCCTCCCGGTGGCGTTCCTCGTGCTCGTACACGTCGAAGCCGAAGACGCGGGTGTACGTGCTGTTCTGGGCATCGAAGGATTCGTTGCCGTGACTGGATTGGTCGCCGCGGGAGAACTTGAGGCCGACGATCTCGTAGCGCTCGTTGTTGCCGGGCAGGGGGTTCACGAGGAACACGTTCCCCGTCACGAGGATCTCGCGGAGGCGATCGTTGGAATCGCGCTCCAGGTTCCGGTACGAGGAGTTCCCGTTCTCGACGATCGGGATGCCGAAGAACTCGTTCCCGCTGGAGTCTGAATTCTCCTGCCGGGTCTCCTCATCGCTCGATCGGGACGTGTCGCGTTCGCTCGCATTCACGTTCGCGCCACCCGCCGCGGATTCCGACCCCGCCTCGACCTCATAGATCTCCCAGGCTTCCTCGCTGGAGGAGTTCCGGGATCCGGACCGGTGATCGGAATCCTCCTCCTCCGTGGTGAATCCGAGGTTGTTCCCGTAATAGTCGCGGTTGTCATCCACGCTGTCGCTTGCGCCGGAAGCGCTCGTGGAGCGGTTCCCTTCGCGACCGTCCACACGCAGGAAGAACACGCCGCCGAGGGCGTTCACGTAGGCGCCGCTCCGGGTTTCGTTGGAGAAGTCGCGGTAGTACCACTCGGAGTACGCGCTGTTGTTCGTCTCGTCCTCGCGGTGCTCCTCGAACTCGAAGAAGCACTCGCCCTGGAACGGGATGATGCACGTGGAGGAATCCCTGGATTCCTCGCGGTGGCCGGGGCCATGGGTCTCGTTGCCGGAATCGGACGACGAGCGACGGCCGTCCCCCTCGTACGTCTCCGCCTCGAGGACGCCGGATTCGTTCACGATCTGATCCGCGTTCGCACCGGAGGTGACGACGAGGACGACCATGATGCCCGTGATCATGCGCATGAATCTCCGTGAAATGTTGGTGTGGGTCATTCTTCGTCACCTCCTCAATGCTTGTGACTCTTGTGCCAGAAATCCGGCCCTGTTATGCTGAAGTACTTGATGTACGCGTACACCATGAAGAACGGCACCGGCACGATGTGGTTCCCGAAACACGGGAGCCGCGGACCGTACGTGAGGCCGACCGTCGTGTTCACGCATGTGAGGATGATCGGGTCCAGGAACACGTGGTACTCCTGGATGCCGGAGCCGTGGCGCTTCGACTTGAGGTCGAGGCCGCGGAAATCAACGAGTGGTGGGTACGAGATCCCGAGGTCGAACTGCCAGTTCCCCGGGATCGTGTAGTGGACGCCGGCATACTCGTGCCGGTGGCACCAGTCATCCCAGCTGCACGGCCACCCCCATGTCCAGTAGTTGATGCTCCATTCCTTCTCGAGGACCTGGAAGACGATGAAGCCGGCCACGATCTTGAACTCGAAGTCGATCTCGGCGCACAGGCAGATGATCCGGTACTTCTTGCCGAGGATCTTCACGTTGATCTCGATCCCGGCGCCGATGTCCACATCCACGCCGGCCCGCAGGTCGAACAACAGTTCGCCGTCGATGTTGATGATGCTCGTGATGCCGGGCTTGATGGTGAAGTGGCGCAGGTCCTTCACCTGGAGGCTCAGGCGCTCGATGCCGAAGCCCCAGTTGAACTTCCAGAACCATTCGAGGTTGAAGATGCCGGTGCAGATGATGCACCCGCGGTCGCCCTTCTTTTCGCCAAGGCGGAACTCGAAGTCCACGAAGAAGCGGCCGAGGCGATCCGAGAACGCGCCGCACACATTCGCCGCGCCTTCCACATGGCATGACGGCAGCATCGAGGTGCACGGGTCACTGCCCGGCAGGAGCGCGCCGCATCCGATGAGCGCCTGCGCGGACGGCGTGTCCACACAGGAAACCGCCTGGGATGCCACATCCGCGCCAAAGCACGAGGCCGTGGTGATCCCGAGGCCGGAGCAGGCATCGCCGCCGATGATGTTGTCGCCGGACAGCAGCTTGATGGGGTCCGGGACGCACGCGCCGATCGTGCTCCCGTTCTTCGCAAGGAGGATTCCTTGCGCCGGGATGTCCTCGATCTCGACGAGGAGGTGCCCGTGGGCCCGGAGGCGCGCGATCTTGATGAGCCAGCCGGGGAGCACGTCGCCCGCGCCCACCGCGTTCAGGAGGTCCTCGGTGACGATGGCATTCCAGAGGATGCCGATGTCGAGGTACACGCTGATGTCGAGGGTGCTGGCGCTTGCGCCGAAGGCGAAGAAGGGATCGCCGCCTCCGGACCAGTCCTTCTTCCCGAGGGTGAAGGCGACACTCGTGGGAATGTCGCGGACGCTCACCCAGATGGGGAAGCCGAGGTCGTGGACGGTGACGTCGAGGTCGTCGTACGGGAACCGCGGGTCCTCCGGCGGCGGCGCGCTCAGGTTCCCGTACCAGCGGCCGTCGAAGCGGATGCCGATGAACACCTCGTCGATGGGGGCGCCGCCGGAGATGGAGAATGACGGCGCAGCAGCCTTCTCCCCGTCGCCCAGACCCTGCGTGACACTGAGGCCGGCCGGCAGGTTCGAGACGGTGATGACGGTGAGAATGTTGTCCAGGTCCACGAGCGGGATGTCGATGCGCAGGAGGGTCCGGACGTCGAGTTTCCCGAGTTCCACGCCGACGCCGAGATCGTAGCTCGGGATGCCGTCGGTCGTCTTCTTCTGGAACGACAGGTCCGTGGGCAGCGGGGCGAAGATCTTCCACTTGGTGGCGAACCCGGGATTCTGCAGGTCGATGAGGGTCGTCGCCATGATTCCGGTCCCGAGGCCTTCCGTCTCGAAGGGCCAGAAGGGCTCCTTCAGGTCGTTGAATGCCTGCGTCGTGCCTGCGAAGAGCCGTGCCTGGAGCCACGCGGTCGAGGTCTGGACGCCGGAGTGGTCCCCGATGAGCTTCAGGCCATCCGGCGAGAAGTCGAACAGGGTTTCCGCGGCAAGGTCCGTGATCAGGAGGTCCGCGAGGAGGACGAGGTCCGGGGTCCACACATCGACCACCACCTGGAGGTCCTTGTCCACGGCGAAGTCCACGCTGACGAGCTGCTTCTTCTCGGCGTCGTCCTTCGAGATCGTGATCCCTTCGATGCCGGTGACCCGCACGCTCAATCCGAACGTGGTGTTCACCGGGCGCGCGAAGAGGCCGATGAAGTCCGTGTCCCGCTCCATGGGGTTGAAGTAGCCTTCCCCTTTCGCGGCGATGAGGACGATCTCATCCACACCGGTGGGAGCGGACAAGTCGAACCCGTCGCCGTCCCGCGAGAAGTCGAGGGCCGGGATGCCCTTGGCTTCCGCAAAGAGCAGGAGGTCGAGGACGGTGAACTGGAGCTTGATGCTGCCGACCTTCGGGATGATCTGGTCGTAGGGATCATCGTCCACGAAGCTGATGCGCTGGGCGCTCTCGCTCCATTCCACAAGGACGGGTGGGACGTCGGTGATGACGAGGATGGCTTCGAGGAGGTCACGGACCGTGAGCCGCGCACTCAGCCGATCAAGGTCGGTGGCGGTGCGGAAGACGCCGCCGTCCTCGTCGAACCGGATGGTGAAGCCGGGCACGTGCTCGGCCTCGATGACGACGTCGAGGAGGTCCACGTGGAGCTGCACGGTGATGCTGCCGATGGCGGCTGCCGGATCCCCCATGTCCACGGTGATGGCATCCTCCTCCCACCGGATCGTGAGGATGGGGATGTGGACGATATCCACGAGGAACGACAACTGCGGCGTGGAAAGGAACAGGAATGCGCGGCCGATGTATTCCCCGGGATTCAGTTTCGGGGAGAGGCTGCCGTCCGTCCATTCGAAGCGCACGTAGTTGGGGAGGTCCTCGATGCCGGCGGCGATGACGATGTCCTTCAATCGCGCCGTGAGGAGGACGGCCTGGATGCGGCTGTCCATCTGGAGGGTGAGGTCCGTGAGGGTGAGGACGAGTTCGATCACCTTCGGGATCTCGTGGATCGCGAAGACGATCTCGATGTCCGGCGTGTACAGGCCCACGCTGAAGACGTGGATGACATCGCTCGCGTCGTACCGGATCGTCATGCCGGCGGGGAACTCCAGTTCCGTCTGGATCGAGATGCGGTCCGGCACGTTGGAGAAGCACACCTCGAAGCGCACGTCATCCTTCCCGAACACCTGGCAGAGGTCGCCGGAGAACAGGATGTCGAGGGCAAGGTCCGCGCTGACTCCGAACAGTCCGCCGCTCAGGTTCCCGGCAAGGCCTTCGAGGCGCGAGGAATACTGGCGGGCCGTTCCGATGGCTTCGGCAAGGACGTGATCGATGTCGGGAATGCTTTCGAAGAGGAAGTCGCCGTCCACCATGACGTTGGACCCGAGGACGTTCGCGACGCCGATCGACCCGCTCGTCTTCACGTTGAGGGTCGCATCGTTCATGGAGATGGCGGCGCCGAGTTCGAGGCCCTGGAGAACCGCGAGAGTCTGGGATGCATTGCCCCCGGTCACGAGGGAGGATGCGTTGACCACGGTGACCACCTGTGCCACGAGGTCGCTGGCTCCCACGGTGATGGATTCCGGGCTGAGTCCGATGGTGCCCGTCGTGGGCAGGTTCGAGAACATGAACGTCTCGTTCGAGCCGTCGCCGTGGTCGAGGCGGAAGACGAACGGGTGGTTCCCGCTGGAGACGGTCTCGATGAGGACTTCGCCGAGGTTCGCGGTGTCCACGTCCGCCCGCTGCACGTCCTGCATGGTGAACGCGGTGAGGGTATCGTTGAGGAGGAAGAGGCCGGCTTCGAGGAGGCCGTCGATCTCGCTGAGTGCGTCCGAGGTGACCACGATGGATACCCGGGGCACGAGGGTGAACGCGCCGAAGGTGATGCCGCCGGGGGAGATCTCGATGGTGAATTCGCGGCCGGACGCTTCCACGGACACCCAGAGATTGTCCTTCCCGGCGCTGGCACCCGTGGCCCCGCGGTCGCGCATGAGGGTGACGTCCGCGCCCCGCTTCGATGCGAGATAGGTGAGGCGCTCCTCACCGAGACCGATCACGGTGGAGGGGGCGAGGTTCGCAATGCGGATGCCGCGCTCTTCCCGGACGATGCTCACATCGGCAGGGTCGAGGTCCACGAGAACGATCTCCACGTTGGACCGCTCGCTTGCGTCAAGGGTGACCTTGGATCCTGCGACAACGAGTGACAGGACCGGGATCTGATCGGAGGCGAGGCGGACACCGAAGGCGGCGTCGGTGCCGTTCGCGATGAGGGTGACGGTACCGTTCGACAGCGCGCCAAGGTCGAGGGCGAGGCGGGCATCGCGGGCGGCCGCATTCGAGGATGCCGTGAACGAGTAGGTCACGGGCGCGGCTTCGAGCGCGAGGTCCACGATGGTGCTGTCCCCGTTGGGCAGGATGCGCGCCGCAAGGAAGGCGAATGCACCGGGGGGAGCGACGATCTGGCCCGCGAGCTTGAGGCCTTTTGACGTGGGCGCGTCCAGGGCGGAGGTGAAGAGGTCGCTCGCCGCCGGGAGCCCGATGACGTGGCCGACGAGGGCCTTGGACGCCGAATCCGGTTGGTATGCGACCGTGATCTCGAAGGGCACGTTGATGGTGGACGTGCGGGTGAATGTGAAGACGGGAATCGTCTCGATGCCCGCGGTCACGGAGACAAGGCGGAGTTCGCCGTCCACTTCCACATTGACATCCGGGACCGAGTCCGCATCCAGGTCGATGGCCTGGGGAATGCCCCACGGTCCCGAGAACTCGACGCCGTTCACGGTGCCCGCGAACGAGCGCGCGTCGGCAAGGTCCACGGTGCCGTTCAGGAGGTCCTGGAGGATGGGCGGGAGCGCGACGAGGCCGAGTTCCGTGATGGGGAGCGTGCGCTTCACGGGAACGATGGCGGATTCGGCGGCCGAGACGGCGCCGTACAGGGAGTGGACGGGTCCGGCGATCTCCGGGAAATCGGCGAGGGGCCCGGCCACCGTGCGCACGACGGCGTCCGCGGTTTCGGCGACCTTGCCAAGGGAAGAGAGGAGCGTGTCGGCGGGGCTTGACGTGAGGCCCGAGAGGAAGTGGACGAGGCGCGGCAGGTCGAGGGCGAACCCGGGGGTCTGCCACTCGGCTTCGCTCGCCGCCATGAACGGGCTGAACGGGAGGGCGCGGGTCAGGTTCGACGGGACCGGGGTCGGGGGCTGGATCGTGCGCGTTTCAACGTCGGTCTGGACGAAATGCAAGGGAGCGGGCGGCGGGAACGCGAGGGGATTCGCCCAGTGGCGCATGGGGCGCTCCGCCATGGAGTCGAGGACGGCGTGCTTCATCATGGTCTCGTTCACGCCGAGGCCCGGATTGTCCGCGGTCTGGTTCGCCGGCATCATCTCGGAGACGAGGCGGCCCATCTCCTCGAAGAAGGCTTCACGGTCGAACATGAGCGCCGCTGCGAAACCGGCGTAGATGTTCTCCACCATCTCTTCGGTCACGGGCTCGCCGTCGAAACCCGTGAGGGGGTCCTCCTCGGAGGACAATCCCATGGCGGGGCCCGCGTACACCGGGTTGAACTCCTTCGCCATGGAATCGTTGTACACCTTGAGTTCGGCCACGAGTTCACGGGCGAGACTCTCCTTCAGCGACTCCGCATAGGGATAGTACCCGGGCGTGTCGTTGAGGTGGCGTTCACCGGCGGCGAACACCTCGACCCAGTAGTCGAGGAACGCGCGGCGCTCGTCGTCCGAAAGATCCGTGATGAGCTCCGGGTCGCCGTTTTCCGGGATCGAGGCCCCGGTCATCGGCATCGTGGTGCTCAACATCATGGTCGCGATGACCATGGCTCGAATGGCATGCCTGCGCTTGGCGTCCGCTCCCGTGGACATGAAGAAACCCTCCCCTGCCTATCGAAACCGCTGGGCCGGTCCTGCGATCAATGAGGGATGAAATCCCCCGATCACGAACGGGCCGATCGGCCTCCCTACCGAACTCGGCTTCGCGTTTGTTCATGAAGTACCTTTGGCTGGACCAGTCCCGCAACCGACACGGTCCGACGAAAGATGGAGGATACTTCCAGCCTGTTGACATGCACGACGCGCATGGCGCGGCACGTTGCGGTCTGCGTCCCGCCATGGCCCCGGCATGGCGCGAGCGGCGATCCGTCCGGCGCACCGCAGCGCAACGCGCTCGCGCGGCGGAGGCAACTGAGCCTACCGGATCCGGCGGAAAAAGGGGCGACGGCCCCGACCCTGGAACGAACGTCATCGACGCCGCACCGTCCGCCGCCGCGCCGTCATCGCCCCCGACCCCCTCCGTTCCGCCCCGCATCCGGCCCATGTCCGGCACCCTCAATGGCGGTGCTCCTTGGTCCAGTACTCGGGCCCGCTCATGCTGAAGTACGCGATGTACGCGTAGATCATGAAGAACGGGATCGGGATGATGTGACCGCCGAAGCACGACTTGGGCGCAATCCCGAACCGGAGACCGGCATCCGTCTTCACGCAGATGAGCACGATGGGATCGAGGAAGACCTTGTACTCCTGGATGCCGGGGCCGTTCCGTAGGGACCGGAGGTCGAGGCCGCGGAAATCGACGAACGGTGGCAATGACAGTGCCGTATCGAACTGCCAATTCCCGGGCACCGTGTACCGATAGCCCGAATACTTGTGGTCATGGCACGTCTGCTCCCACCCGCAAGGCCACACCGTGGTCCAGTAGTTCGTGCTCCATTCCTTCTCGAGGATCTGGAAGACGATGAACCCGGCCGCGACCAGGAGATCGATGGCGATGCCGATGCACAGGCAGAAGATGGTGAACTTGAGCCCGAAGATGTGGACAATCACCTCGATTCCGGCACCCACATCCACCTTCACCGATGCCCGGAGGTCGAACAGGAGTTCCCCGTCGATGTGTACGTCACTCGTGATGCCGGGTTGGATGGTGAGGTGGCGCAGGTCCTTCACCTGGAGCATGAGGCGTTCGATGCCGACGCCCCACTTGAATTTCCAGTACCATTCCAGGTTGATGAAGCCGAGGCAGATGAGGCACCCGCGATCCCCGTTGTTCTCCCCGAGCCTGAACTCGAAGTCCACGAAGAATCGGCCCAGCCGGTTCGCGAAGGGTCCGCAGTGCTTCGTGATCCCCTGATACGTGCATGGCAGGTTGATCGCGGAGCACGGGGTGAGATCGGGGGAGAGTACGCCGCAGCCGACCAGTGCCTGCGCGCTGGGCGTGTCCACACAGGAGACCGCCTGCGCGACCACGCTTGACCCGAAGCACGAGGCGGAGGTCAATCCGAGTCCGCTGCACGCATCACCCGGCCGAATCGGTTCGCCGAGGAGGAGTTGCTCCGGGTCCGGCACGCAGGCGCCGATGACGCTCCCGCTCTTGGCAAGGAGGACGCCCTGCGCAGGGATGTTCTCGATCTCGACGAGGAGGTGGCCACTTGCGCGGAGGCGCGCGATCTTGATGAGCCAATCCGGCAGCACGTTGCCGGCGGACGCGGCATTCAGGAGATCGTCCGAGAACAGGGAATTCCACAGGATGCCGATGTCCACGTACACGCTCATGTCGAGGGTGCTGGCGCTCGCGCCGTATGCGAAGAACGGGTCCCCGCCGCCCGTCCAATCCTTCTTCCCGAGGGTCAGTTCAAGGCTCGTCGGGATGTCGCGGACGCTGATCCAGATGGGGAACCCGAGGTCCACGTCCTTCGGGTCGATGCCTTGGTACGGGAAATCGGGGTCCGCCGGAGGCGGCGCGTTCAGGTTCCCGTACCAGCGCTCGTCGAAGCGGAAGCCGATGAAGATCTCGTCGATGGGCGAGCCACCGGAGATGGAGAATGAGGGTGCCGCCGCCTTGTTCCCGTCCCCGAGGCCCTGTACGACGCTGAGCCCCGCAGGCAGGTTCGACACGGTCACGACGGTGAGGATGTTGTCGAGCGCGAGGTACGGGATCGTGATCCGGAGCATGGTCCGGATGTCGAGTTTCCCGAGCTCCACCCCGACGCCGATGTCGTAGCTCGGGATGCCGTCCACGGTCTTCTTCTGGAACGTGAGGTCCGTGGGGAGCGGGGCGAAGATCTTCCATTTGGTTGCGAAGCCCGGATTCTGGAGGTCGATGAGGGTGTTCGCCATGATCCCCGATTCGAGGCCCTCGGTCTCGAAGCTCCAGAACGGTTCCGGGAGCTGGTGGAATGCGTGGCGCGTGCCCGCGAACAGGCG
>JBFILE010000081.1:0-12684 GCA_041599855.1 Thermoplasmatota archaeon | reverse complement strand
CTGCATGCAGCTCCCGTCCCATCCCCCCGGTGATCCCCATGTTTTCATTCCACATTCCCGCAAGGCCCTTGCTCGTCGCATGCCTCATCCTCGCACCTGTGCTGGGTGCCGGCTGCGTGGCCCCCGACTCCGACCCGTTGCCGATCGGCCGCTTGAACGGGACGGCGTTCACGTACGACGTGACCCGCTCAAGCATCCATGTCAGCGAAGTAGGAGATTCACTCACCGAATGGTCCCAGTTGACGGCTTCGTCCTCACGAATGGGCATCCGCCTCAACAGCGATCAGGACCCCGGGCGCGACGCCCGCCCGTTGAGCGTGGGATCGGAAACGCCGCTTGTTCCGACAATGACGGGAGCGATCACCGTAGGGGATCGGTTCTACCTGTGTGAGGATGATGGCTCGATGGACGAGGTGGCCATCACCCTGGCCCACGATTCCGACGGTGCAGTGGGGCGGATCTCGTACCACTTCCGAGCCCTCCGACCCTGCTGAGTGATGACGGCCCCGATCTCATGCCGCCCGCATCACAGGCACAGCCTTCTGCGCGCCGAAGTCGGAGAGCATCTCGTGCGCGATCTTGCCGGGGTCCGTCTTGACGACGCGGCCCTTGACCTCCTTTGCGATGGCGTCCGCGGCGTCCACGAACAAGTCGTCGTGCTCTTCGAGGAGCAGGATGGTCGTGGACAGGTTCGGCCGGTTCCGCAGGCGGCGTGCTTCCTTGACAGCTGCTGCAAGGCACTTCTCGGGCGCCGACGCAGCGTCCGTTCCGTCGGGCTTCGTGTACGCTTCCGGCAATCCGTCCGTGATGAGGTAGATGGTGCCGCGTTCCGCCCTCGACCGAAGGAGGACGTCACCGGCTGCCTTCAGCGCGGCCGCCGTGTTCGTGAATCCGCGGGGCTCGCTCGCCCAGATCCCGGCGAGGTCCGCGTGGGCCACGGAGGTGTCCATGGTGAAGAGGTCCACGGGGTTCGCGGGGTTCTCGCGCTTCACCGCCTGGTGGAGGGCGAGGACCGCGCGCTTCGCCGCGGTCATGCGGTCGTTCTCCTCCATGGACCCGGAGCGGTCCATGATGATGACCACGTGGTGGAGCGCTTCCCGTTCCTCGCGGAACACGAGCACGTCATCGTCGTAGATGCGGGTCCGTTCCTGGGGTCCGTGCTTGGCGGCGCGGGAGCGGGCCCGGAGGACGGTTCCGATGAGGTCCATGTGCGAGACGTCGTAGATGGTGCGCATGGGCTCCCGCGAGTAGTGGCCTTCGCCTTCTGCGTACGTGCCGGCGGCACGGCCGTGGAGGGCGGGGACGGTGCGGGATTCCTCCGCGAACACCATTTCCGCGAACCGGTCGACGAGGCGACTGGACGCGCGCCAGCCTCCGCCGTCCCGCTCGAGGAGGCCGGCGTCCTCGAGTTGGCTTGTGACCTCGTCGGCGAAGGCGTCGCGGGCGGCGCCGGCGTCCGAGGTCATGCGGCGGATGCGTTCGAGTTCCGCTTCCTGCTCGGCTTCCAGCCGTTTCAGGGCGGCGTCGAGGGCTTCCTTGCGGGAGTCCTCTTCGCTGGTGATGCGCGAGAGTTCGTCCTCGATCTTGCGCTCATCGAGGGCACGTTCCCGGCGCTTGGCTTCCGCGGCTTCGCGGACTTGTTCCTCCATGAGGCGCGCGACCATGGTCTCGTAGTCTTCGCGGCCGATCATGCGGTTCCAGAGGTCGCGGGCGCGTTCCTTCGAGCTGAGGGTGCGCATGCGGTTGCGCACCGCGCGGCGGACGCCGGGGTCGTCGAATGCGCCTGCTGGGATGGCGACTTCGACGCCGCCGGGGCCTGCGATGGCGATGCGGTGGCCTTTGCGGTCCGCCATCTTCGGCGTTGGTTTCGCCCCGAGGAGGCGGGCGATGAGGCGGATGGGGAACAGGAGAATGGTGAGGAGGACGTACCAGATGCGGCGGAGGACGCGGACGAGGCGCTGCCAGAACGAGCGCTTCCCCTTGCCTTCGGCTTCGAGGGCGATGTGGACGAGGGGCGCGTCGAGGGCGGCTTGGCCGACGAGTTTCTCGGTCATGCCCTTGGCGAGTTGGAGGCGGTTCTCGTTGTCGCGGCGGGCGGCTTCGAGGGCGTCGTAGGCCTGTTGCCAGTCCTTGACGGCGAGTTCACGCTTCTCGTCGAATTCCCCGGTGAGGCGTTCGCGGAGGGCGTCCGCGCGTCGGAGGAGTTCGTCCTTGAGGGCCTTGATCTTGTCCCGGATGCGGGGGTCCTTGGCTTCGCGCTCCTTGACGAAGGCGTCGATGGCGCCGACGCCGTCCTTTGCGATGGCGAGGACGAGTGCTTTCTTCTCGTCTGCCGTGAGGTAGAAGTCCTCGGCGCGATGACGGCAATCGGGGAGTGCGACACTGGCCACGGTCCCGACCGAGCGCGTGGGACCGCATAAGGGCGTCGAGGCGCGCGCGCCCATCATCGACCCGATGCGCCCTTCCGCTGAGCGGTTGACCGATCATGTGAAGACCGGTGGATCGGATGGGTTTCCATGGGCCTTCGCGTGATCGCGGGCGGCGTGGCCATCATGCTCGGACTGCCGGCCATCGTGTACGGCGGCTTCGTGGGCCTACTGTTCGGCGTGGGCGTCGTGGCGGCCGGCATCGTCGTCCTGTCGCGGGGCCTTCGCAGCCACGCCGCGGGTGGGTCGCCGGGGTCGGGCGAGCGAACCACGGCGGCGGCCACGGCTGCCCCGGACGAAACGAAGGCGCCCATGGTGGAGCCCATGCCGCCGATCGACGTCGATGCCGCGGCGGACCTCCCGGAGCCCGTGATCGCGTGCCCCCAGTGCTTCTTCCTCGGCATCAAGAGTGCCTCCGTGGGGGACGGCATCTGGCCGGGGGGTGGCGAACTCATCCACCAGGTGTGTCCGCGTTGCCACTTCCGCGGTCAGCCCCTGGAATTCGGGACGGCTGCTGATTACGCGAATGCGCTGGAGGCCGTGAACCGGGAGTACCGGGCGGCGAAGCGCGACGGGGCCGGGGCCGGGGCTGCAGCCCGGTCGGAGTAGGGCCTGCGGCGGGCCTGCTCCGGCTCGAACGGGCCGGGGGGATCCGGTAGAGCCAGGTCAAGGACATTCGCGCGGGGAGGTGTCGCCCCCAGGGGGCGGCAGGGCGCAGGAGGAATGAGGGGTGGGGTGCCGGTCGACGTGACGTGGGCAAATCCTCGTCGGTGTCCTCGGATCCGCTTCGCGGATCCTGCGGCGGCGAAGGCGCGCCGGGGTGGGCGGTGGGAGGCAAAACTGTCACACCCACCACTCGCGGCCCGCCCACGTTTTCGGTCCCTTCCGGCTTCACGCACCGGGGAGGTGGGTCCGGCCGCACGCGGCCGGACCCGGGAGGCATTCATCCTTCGTTTCGTGCTCAGATGCGGCGACGCGCGACGAGGGCCATGACGCCCGCGAGGACGACGAGGCCGAGAGCGCCGAACGCGGGCACCTGCTTCGAGGTGGCACCGGTCGCGGGGGCCGTCTCAGGGGTGCCTTCCGATCCTTCGGGGACTTCGGATGCACCGAGTTCACCGTACGGCGGAAGGCCGCCACCGCCGCCCTGGTAGGACTGGCCGCCGGACGTGCTGCCAGCCATGGAGCGGCTCATGTCCATCTGGCCATCGCCCGCAGGGGCCATGGCGGGGGTGGGCGCGGCCGCCCCGTTGCCGCCGGACGTCATGCGGGCCTCGGAGGGCGCGCCGTCATCCATGGCCATTCCCTTCTCGGCGTACGCGTAGTGGACTTCATGGTCGTACCAGCCCCAGCGCGTTTCGCCCTTGACGACGTCGATGTCCTGGCGGACCACGCCGGCGTCCTTCTGGACGTCGAGGACGATGGCGCCACCGAAGTATCCCTCGGCGTATGCGTTCAGGGTGTGGTAGCCGGGGCGGGCGAGGATCTTGAAGGACCCCGTGCGGTCCGTGACCGCGTTGCCCCAGTCGCCCGTGTCCTGGTTCCACAGGTTCACGTTCGCACCTGCGACTCCCTTGCCCGCTTCCTTGTCGACCACGTAGCCGACGATGGTGACGGTGGGCGTCGGCTTCGGCTTGAGCTTCACGTCGATGGTCTTCGTTTCACCATCGGCGACGATGAACGTCTGAACGTAGTTGTAGTAGCCGGGGCCCTGCGGGACGGGCATGCGGTCGGGTGCGCGGATGCTGGTCTCCGTGACCGGGACACCGGATTCCACGTCGGTCGCAGGTGCGCTCTCGGCCACGGCGACGTACATGTAGGGGGAGCCCCAGCGGCTGGCGCTGAGCTGGTGGAATCCGGGCATGAGCTGGAACTGGAATCGACCGGTTTCATCGGTGCGCGTCCAGTTGTAGCGGCCCCACGCCTGGTTGTTCACGTTCACGTCAGCGCCGGCCACGGGCAGGCCGGTCTCCTTGTCGAGGACGCGGCCTTCGACGAGGGCGGTGAAGCCGGGGAATGGCGTGAGCTTCACGTCGTGGGTAAGGGAGTCGCCTTCGGCGATGCGCAGGACCTCGTACTCGGTGACGAAGTTCTTCGCCATCACTTCGACGCGGTAGGATCCGCCGAAAACCTTCAGCGTGTAGCGGCCATCCTTGCCGGTGGTGTCGTACGCGTTGTCCCAGCGGTGGGGCGGGCTGGGCGCGAAGGCCGGCTCCGTGCACGCGTAGTCCGCGCTGGACTCGTCGCCATCGGACGGCGTCGGCGCGCACTTCACGGTGCTGGCTGAGCCGGATGACCCGCTGCCACCTTCGGCGGTGACCGGCCGGGGTTCATCGGCGTATTGGCGATCGTAGTAGGTGTACGCGTTCACGCGGGCGTCCACGACCGGCTTGCCGGTGACGGCGTCAATGACGATGCCCGTGATGAGGGTCGTCTTCTCGTCGACGACGGGGCGCATCTTGAGGTCGAGGCGCTGGCCATCTTCTGTCAGCGCGAATGATACGGTTTCGTCGACGAATCCGCCGCGCGTGGCGTGGAGCTGGCCTTCGCCGGCGGGGAGTTCGAGGCGATATCGGCCGTCACGGTCCGTGATGGCCTTGGCGGCGTATTCCTCGCCGGTTTCGTCGTTGGCGGTCCAGGCCCGGATGGAGACGTTGACCAGGGGCGTGCCGTTCGTGCCGTTGAAGACGGCGCCTTCCACCACGTACAGGGCACCGTCGGCGCCTTCTGCGGCGGCGGGCGGTGCGAGGCTCATGGCGGAGGCCACGAGGGAGAACACGACGATGGCGAAGGTGGGACGGGCACTCCGGGCCGGCGCGTGGCGGGTATTCCCATGGGCGGAGCGTGAAGCGTGGGGACTCATTGACCTTGCAGTGTCGTCGGGATCATAAGTCCGCTGGGCTTTTGTTAGTTCAAAACCAAACACCCAGGAGCTACAAAGGAATACTTTCCGGGATGGCCGCCTGCCTGCACGACCACAGCCACAGACGATTCCCGCGACCTGCACGACCACAGCCACAGGCGATTCCCGCGATCTGCACGCCTCGTGCGCCATCACTTGCGGCGGAACCGGCCGAGGAAGCCCGGTTTGGATGCTGCAGCGCCTGCACTCGTGGCCTGACCATCCGTCTTGGTCCGGGGGGCCTTCTGCGGTTTTGCCGCTGCGAGCCGTTCCTTGCGGAGGGCCCTCAGCCGCTTCTCCTCGTCACGGCCGTTGCGCCGCTCCGCCCGCCATTCGCCGATGAGGGGCGCCTCGACGATGAGGACCGTCGCGATGAGGCCGAGCGCGGCACCCACGAACAGATTGTACCGGAACGTCGCGTACACCACGCGGGTGAGGCCGAAGAACACGAGGCTCAGGAAGACCCAGAGCAGGATCATGAACACGGGCTTCAACGTGTCCGGCGTTTCCCACGCCCGGCGGATACTGTCCGGATTCGAAATCCGCCGCCACGCGCCGGTTGCCACGAGCGCAGGCCCGACGGTGACGAGCGCCGCGACCAGGGCGGAGACGGCGATGCCGAGGCCCGCGACGTTCGCGGTCACGGTGAGGCCGAGGGTGAGGGCCGCCCACAGTGGGAGGAAGAGGGCGAGGCGCACGTGGTCGGGGACGCCGCCCTTGTAGTCGGCGAGGCGGCGCCAGCGGTGGGGGAGTCCGATGACGAGGGCCGCCACCCCGAAGCTCAGGATGAAGGCGGCGAGCAGGGTGAGGTACAGGTCCGATTTCGGGGGAAGGCCGGGGATGGCACCGATGAAGGGCCCGAGGGCGAACGAGAAGAGCGGTGTGAGGACCACGAGGACGATGGCGAAGGCCAGGGGACGCATGGGCGCGGCCACCCGGGGCACCATCTCGGAGACATTGCGCTTCGGCTTCGGGAATCCGAAGATGAGGATGGCGAGCGCGTACCCGAGGACGAGGGAGAGGATGATCGCGCCCCAAGTCGCGTAATCCACGGGAAGGGGGGTGCGCGTGAGCCCGATCCCGATGGCATAGTAGAGGAAGATGGCGATGAGGGCGCCGCCGGGGAGGCTGAGCCACGGCTTTGTCGCGGGCGGGATCCGCCCCCAGGCACGCTTCGTGTCGGAGACGAGGGGCGGGAATCCGACGAGAAGGTAGGCGAGGCCGACGCCGAGGACGAGTGCGAGCGCAATGCTCAGGTACGCCATGTACGCGGGGTCGACGAAGGGCGTCAGCATGAGGCCGAGGACCGGGTACAGGACGACGGAAATGAGCGGAAAGATAGGGAAGAACAGGAACGGTTTCGCGCGCTTCCCGACCAGGGGTTTCCCCTCCTTCCCGGTGATCAGGCGTGGCCAGCCGACGAGGAGCCATCCGGCGCCGACCCCGATCACGGGTGAGATGTACAGGGCTGCCAGGATGCTGTTCGTCGTGAGCCCAAGGGTCACGAACGCGACCAGCGTCCCGACGAGGACGATGGGAAGGAACCAGAGGTTCAGCTTCAGGGGCGTCCGCAGCCTTTTCTTAAGCAAGGGCTCCATGGGCAACGACCTACACTCCGAAAACCACTTGAATACCACTCACGAAGACGGGATGCCGGCCACGCCGGTTCAATCCGCCTTCGCGAGGAATTCCGCGGGGACTTCGTCGGTCACGTACACGGTCTTGCCTGCCTGGTGGATCCGGTAGCCTTCGTCGATGGCGCGACCCGCGTCGATGGCGAGGATGATCGGGTTCTCCGTGCGGCGGAGGCCCGCGGCAAGGGCGTTCTCGTAGCCGCGGGAGAGATGCACCTTCTTGCGGTCCGTGGGGTGGAGGCCCCGATCGAGGATCACGTCCAGTTCCTCCTCGGTCACCGGGTAGTACAACTTGTCCGGGATGTCGTCCATCGGGAGATCGTTCAGGTTCAACTCGAGGGAGTGGCCGTACGTGGCCCGGATGTCGTTCCCCTCCAACTGGTAGCGTCCCTTCGGGTCCGTGGCTACGATGGCGACGATGTGGTGGGCCTTGAGCCAGTGAAGGCGCTCCTTCTGCTCATGCACCTGGTCGATGAAGTCATGAAGGTCCACCCAGCCCTGATCGTCCATGGCGACGCCGAACTTGTCCGGGAAATGACGGAGCACGCCCGCCATGATCCGCCCCACCCGGTTCAGCTCATGCTCGTTCATGAGGAAGCGGCCTTCCTGGCCGCACTGGGGACAAGACGAACCACGACAGTACCCGTGGTCGCGACACTCCCGGAGCATATGGCCGCAAGATGCGGCTTGGACTATTAAAGTGAGTGGCGGGCGGAAGGGCCGCCGTCCGTCCGGAACCGCTGTGGGTTGCGACGGTGCCGGCGAACGGGGGCCTCGCCGAAGGGAGCCGCGGTCGTGACCTGCGCGGCTTCAGGGAACCCGGCCGGACGCAATGGCAGCACATGGGAGGACCGCCGAATGCACCGCTGACAGGTGGGCGGACGCACGCGTCCGGCAGCGCCCAAGGCCGGACCGGCATTTTGCCGCTGGCGGCAAGGAAGCAGCTCGTCCAGGTCGGAGACTCGCCATTCCGCCGGGTTTGCCAGTCAATCCTGACAGCCAAAACAACAGGTCTGGCGGACGCACAGGTAGGCTTAGTGACTCCGATGATGATCCACGAGAAGAAACAGGATGATGCCTCGACCAAGGAACTCCGCGTCCAGCTGCCCGTCGACTACGTGATCAAGCTCCGCATGCTCAAGATCCTCCGGGGTACGGACATGCGGGACCTCGTCAAGTACGCCCTCGACATGTACTTCGCCGAGGCGCGGGCCGAGCAGACGAAGAACGCGATCATCGGGTGATCCGCTGATTGCGACCGCTCATGCTGGACCCGCGGAGGAATCCCGGTCCCACATCGTATCGAAGAACGTGGCCAACGGCGCCGCCTCATTCGGCAGCGCAAGCCACAACCCCCATTCCTGACCGGTGGATCCGGGTTCCGGATCCACCGGTGCTGAGAACGCCACGACCGCTTCGCGGGAATCCGCGATGGCAAACCGCGGCCACACCGGCTCCGTCGCCACAATCACTTCCACGTCGCCCTTGAGGTTCAGCGCCGTGCGGTCCGCGTCATTCGCGCAGATCACGCGCACACGCACACCATCGCCTGCCCGGTTCGCAAGCAGGAATGTGAGGCCGGTCCGCTGCGCGACCTTCCCTTCCCCTTCGGCGAGCACGAGGTCGAATCGATCCTTCGCGCGGAGAAGGACCTCCTTGATCTTCTCGGTGCGGGTGAGGCGCCCCTTGACGACGCCGACCTGATGGGCGGATTGGCCCGTCTGAAGCTCCTTGATGCGTGCCTGCAGGTTCACGCTTTCTCCCCACAGTTCGTCGAAGAACGCGCGCTGTGCAAGGACGTGGTCCGGGCTCCCGACCCAGAGTGCGGTCTCGGGGCCCACGTTGGGTTGGCCGAGGGCGTCCGCCACGAGGTACGTGAGGATCTCGTGGTCGTCCACGAGGACGAAGCGGACGGGTCGCGGGACGCGGCCGTGGCGGACTTCGCCCCAGCTTGCAAGGCGGCCGGCGACGTCGACGTCGCTCACTTCCGTGAGGACACGAACCGCAACGCCGCGCTCGGCGGCGGCCTTGAGTTCATCGTCGAACCCGTCGGTGGCGAGTCGTTCCAGGGCGCGGGATGGCGCAACGACGCACACTTCCCGCGTCGCCGCCTGGAGGCTTCGCGTGAGTTGGCCCTGGATCTGCTTGGGCCCATGGAGGGTGCGGAACCGGTGGCCGGAGGTCTCGATGACGTCGCCGCGGAGGGCTTCGAGGCCCTTGAGGAGGTCCGGGGTCTCCTTCTCGATGGATCGGATCTCGCTTGCCCGCTCCTCCGTCAGGAGTTCGAGGGCGCGCTCCGGGTCGATGGCGCGGAAGGTGCGGGGACGGGAAAGGGTGGCTTCCACGAGTCCCCGGCTCTGGAGGCTGCTGAGGACGTGGTACGCTTCCGTGCGCTTCAAGCCGCTCGCGTTCGCAAGGTCCGTGACCTTGGTTTCCCCCAGGCGCACGAGGTTCACGAATGCACTCGCTTCCTTCGTTGCGAGACCGCAGCGTTCGAAGGCCTGGACGAGGTCATCCACCTTCACGCGTCATCGCCCCCTTCCGCGTTCGCGGCGCGGTCGGCGCCGACACGCTCCACCTCGAACAGGATGCGCTTCGCGAGGGATCCGTCCTTCACGATGTAGCCGGCGGCACCGAGGTCGAGGGCGCGCTCCGCGACCTCTTCGCTGCCTTGCGCAGTCATGAGGAGGACATCGGGTCCGGGCGCGTCCTCCATGATCTCCTTGAGGATTTCGAGGCCGCTCTTGTCGGGCAACCGGTAATCGAGGATGACGACGTCGTACGAATTCGTCCGGACGAGGCGAAGGGCTTCCCCGCCGTACCGCGCGATGTCCACCTCGAACTCGCCGCCCTGACGGAGCGCCCGCAGGGTGAGGTTCGCGTGATCCGCGTTGTCCTCGACGAGGAGGATTCGTAGCACAGGCCGCCGCAAGGGGCCGCGCTGGCTTAAGCCTCGCGAATCGGGCGGGGCCATCGGAGGTGTGAGCGCGACGTGACCCGGATGATGGCGCATCTGCCTACTGGCGTCGTCCGCGGCGCGCAAGGAAGAGCGGGGAAACGGCGATGGAGAGTGCGACCACGACCGCTGCGGCGCGGAGCACGGGGTACGTCAGGTTCGGCAGGAACAGGATGGTGACGATCACGAGTGCGCCGGCTGCGACCATGGCGAGGGAGAGGTACGCGGCTTTTCCGCGGCTCTTCGGGTACGCGACGTTCGAGATCATGAGGAACGCGAGGATCACGATGGCTGCGAGGGCGCCGCGCACCTGCATCGGGTCGCTGAGGTCCACGAGGTTCGAGATGAGGAGGACCGCGATGGCGCCCCACGGCGTCGGGAGTCCCTGGAATGTGGTGGTTTCCGCTTCAAGAGGATTCACGTTGAAGCGTGCGAGGCGGAGGATGCCGAAGATGAGGATGAGGGCGCCGGCGAGGATGGCGGGGAGCGCTGCGGGTTCGTTCCCGATCTCGGGGTGCGGCGTTCCGAAGGTCATCACGACGACGAGGGCGGGCGCGAGGACGAAGGTGATGGCGTCGTTGAGGGTGTCGAGGTCGCCGCCGAGGGAACTGCCGCCGAACTTGCGGGCGACGATTCCGTCCAGTGCGTCGCAGAGGAGGCCGATTCCGATGAGGGCGGTCGCAAACAGGAGTTCCGTCTTGAAGTCGCCGCGGTCGAAGACGCCGGTTTCCGCGGTGAGGGTGGCGATGGCGAGGAAGCCGGCGAGGCCGTTCCCGAGGGTGATGACGTCGGCTGCGGAGAGGAAGGTGCGGATGCGGCGGAGGCGGAGGTGTTCGAGGCGTTCGCGGAGGCGGTCGCCGCGTTGCCGGAGGCGGTCGCTGCCGACGCGGAGGCGTTCGCTGCCGCGTTTCACGTCGATCGGCCATCGCGCCATGGGCTCATGCTCCTTTTCCGGGGAGGGTTGCGAGGGTGGATTCGCCGGCGGTGACACGGTCCCCGACCTTGACGGCGATGTCCATGTTGCGGGGCAGGTACAGGTCCACGCGGGATCCGAGCCGGATGATTCCGATGCGGTCGCCCTTGGTGATGGTGGCGCCGGCTTCGAGGTAGGGGATGATGCGGCGGGCGAGGGTGCCTGCGATCTGGATCATGCGGACGTCGCCGATGGCGGTCTCGAGGTCCCAGACGAATCGTTCGTTCCGTTCGCTGTCCTTGTTGTAGGCGGGGATGAAGCCGCCCGGTTGGTGCTTGACGGCGACGACCTTCGCGTCGATCGGGGCGCGGTTCACGTGGACGTCGAAGGGGTTCATGAAGACGGCGACGCGGCGGCGCCCGGTGGGCCCTTCGGGGTCGTCGATGGTCTGGATGACGCCGTCTGCGGGGCTCACGATGCCGGCGCCGGGTGTGCGCTCGGGGTCGCGGAAGAAGTTGAGGAGGATGAGGGCGGCCACGAGCACGGGGATGGCCAGGCCCCAGAAGCCGGGGTGGACGGCGAGGGCGAGAATGACGAGGAGGGCGGTGGCGCCCCACGCGATCGCAAGCCAACTGGACGTGCCACGGGCGAGCTTCATGGAAACATCGCCCCGAGGGCGCCTCCCACGTAAATGCGTATTCGTTCACTCGCGCGCGTCAGCGGCGTTGTCGGCGAGGGACGCGGCGGGCTTGGTCGCTTTCGCGCTTCCGGCGTCCTTGCGCTTCTCGAAGAATCCGGGGCCTTTGCGCTTCACGAGGTCCCAGAGGTCGAGGATGCTCTGGTGGAGTTCGGGGAGGATGATGAAGACGGCGAGGGCGATGACGATGAGGGCGCCGAGGCTGCCGAATTTGCCGATGTACGAGTGCATCCACACGAAGCTTCCGTGGAAGAGGTCCTGGGTTCCGGTGATGGGGTCGGTGGGGCCCATGTTGAAGGGGTTCCACGAGAGGACCTTGTAGCCGTAGACGATGCCGGCGTTCCGGAAGAGGTTGAGGACGTGGATGATGGGGACCGCAACGAGGAGGGCGCGGATCTTGCGGTGCATGGGCGCTTCGACGCACATGACGGCACCGACGAAGATCATGATGCTCTGGATGGCGGTGCAGGCGAGGATGATGGTGACGGAGTATGGCACCTGGGGTTCGAGGCACACGGGGTCGTTGCAGTAGAGGTTGACGCCGTTGGCGACGACGTCGATGCCGAAGAGGGATTGGAGCATGATGGCCGTTTCCCAGGCGGTGAATTCCTCGAGCCAGAGGGCGGCGGGTGCGTAGAAGTCGAAGAAGAAGAATGTCCCGGCGGCGACGGCGGCGGTGCCGGCGGCCCAGCGCAGGGATCGGACTTCCTCGTTCCACTTGTAGCTCTTCCATTCGTGCCAGGCGAAGTAGAGGAGGACGAGGGGGCCCCATTGGGTGAGGAAGGCGTTGAAGGGGTCGTCGCTCTCTTCGATGAATTTGTGGGCCTGGAAGGGCCAGTAGGCGCTGAAGAGGATCCATCCGGCGATGCGGATGAGGGGGGAGTGCTTGCTCTGGGAGGTGAATCCCCAGGCGAGAAGCAGGATGCCCACGGTGACCATGGCGTTGAGTGCGGTTTCCGCAGGGCCCCCGGTGATGGCCATTGCATCTGGCTGATTCCTGAACGCTATAAATGCTTTCGCTAGTTGGGTTTTGAGGGTCGTCCAACCGATGGATCACGGGGGGTTGATTCGACCACACGGGCCACGGCGAGCAGCATCCTTGGCAAGGCGGTGGGGTGGATGGTTGGGTGGGCCACCGTTGTGGTTCGTCGGCCGT
>JBFILE010000080.1:0-12719 GCA_041599855.1 Thermoplasmatota archaeon | reverse complement strand
GGTCCGAGGACCCGGGTGTTCAGGAGGACAGCATTGAAATCCACGCCGCCCGTGTTCTCCACGACATAGGTGACGGTTCCCTCCTGCCCGGCTTCGTAGGAAGCGGCATCGAACGTGGTCGAATGGATGCGCGCGGCCATCCGAGGCACCGCGAAGTCCGCGTCCACGACGACGTCCCGGGTTCCGACGGGATACGTGAATGTCGCGCGATGCCAGTACGGCCCGGGATCCGCCCCGACCTCGGTGAAAGGCGCCACATCGAAGGGGATCTGGAGGGTCGTTTCGCCTCCGGCCGGCACACCCACCGGAATCGTACGGGATGACGTGACGCGGTTTCGATGGTCGCGCACTTCGAAGGTTCCGTTTCGCGTCGAGAGGTCGAAGGGACCGGTGTTCGCGACCTTGAGGCTGAGGTGCCCGGGGTCCCGTACCGCGTAATCGGCACGGTCGAGGACGGCTTCGTGTTCGACCATGATTCCGGAAACGCCCGCGGTGCGGTTGCGCTCGAGGACAACGTCGCCGGCCTCTTCAAAGCGCACGAGCCACGTGTGGTTTCCGGCGAGGACATCGTCCGGCATCCGGAACGGGAACGCGAGGTCCCGTCCCTCGAGGGTCGCAAGTTCCACATCGTCAACCAACGATACGATCGCGCGGCCCCGGTCGTCAACGAGGGTCACGGTTGCCGTGCCGTTGAACGGATGCAGCGGATTGTATACGGAGACGATCGCAGCGGCATCCGCACCCGGAGTCAACGGCGCGGGCGTGGAGGTGACGTCGATCAGCGTGAGGGCCGTGAGTTCGGAGACTGCGACCCATTCATGGACGATGCGGTCCCACCCGCGCAGGCTCGTGTCCACGCGGGAAATGCCGCGCGGATAGGAATCGGGAATCGGGATGTTCACGTCAACGTCCAATGATTCGCCCGGCTGGAGCGTCAGGTTCGCATCGGCCGGAACGAAATCGTCGACGGCGTATTGCCGCGCGGTGCGCCCGGACGGGTCGATGAGTGCAATGTAGCCGGGGGTCTGGGTGGACGATGCCTGTCCGAGTTCGATGGATGTCGTGCCCCGATTCGTGAACGTCACCGTGTCCACGTATGCGCCGTCGGCGGGCGTCGTGTCGATGGGCCCTCGGCTTCTCGCCCACGTCACCATGTCGTGGAATACTGCCTTGGCGGCCGGCTGGAGGACTCCGAGGGATTGGGCTGCGTCCGGGAAGTAGGTCGCGGCGAGGACCTCGCCTGCTCCGACGGGATACTGGATGGCGGTGGGGAAATCGACGCGGACCCGGCCAAGGCCCTGGTCGAATTGTGCGCTTGCGGCCCGCCTTGTGATCACATGGCCGCCTTCGGGGACTTCCCGGAACACCCCGTCAAGGTTGATGTCGAGGACGGTCCCGTATTGGCTTGCGAGGAGCGGGTGGTACTCGTCGATGTAGGTGGATTCACGGATGCACGTGACGCTTTCGGCGAAGCCGTACGCACTGGGCGAGCCGGGTACCAACAGCCAGTCCTCGGCGCGGGCTTGGCTGAACGAGATGAGGCGGCCGCCGAGTTCCACGAATCGCAGGAGTTGCCCGCGGATCTCGTCCGCGTGCGGGTCGCCGGCGCGAAGCGCAGCGGATGGGACGATGAGGGCGCGGTAATCGGAAAGCGCGACATCCGACAGGTCGGCGAGGTCGCCGGGTCGAAGGGAATCATGGGCGACCCCCATGCCATGGAGCAGGCTTCCGACGTGGTCGTGGACTCCGGATTCGAGGACGATGACATCGGTCCTCCGCGACTGGAACGGTGTCAGGTCCACCGGCGCGGCGGTCCGGAACGGCCAAGGGTCCGCATTGTCGTCGGGGTTCTCCGAGCACGGCTTCCGGATCTCCTTCTCTTCGGCATCGGAGTGGAATGCCTCGCCCAGGTTCTGATCGAGGGCCGCCGTGGCGAGCCCTGTCAACGTTCCAAGGACGATTTCGCCATCTGCATCAGGTGGGCAGGGTTCGTCCTCCACCGAACCTTGGGCTTCGCTCTTGACCTCGACGCCTTCGCATTCATCCGTCGTGCAGATGAGCATGTCATTGATGTCCGGTTCCCCGTTCGGTTCGGCTGTGGCGACGGTTCCCGCCCAGATCGGGCACTCGTTGCGGGCGATGATCGAGGCATAACTGATCACGGTCCAGCCAGCAGTCACCACGTCCACCGCGGCCGTGTAATCGATGGCCTTCTCGACTGTCGCGGTGTTGGGGCCACCCACGCCGTTCTTCCCGAACAAGGTCACCGTTCCGAGGAATTCGTATTCCCATCGTGCCTCGTAGGTGACGATGATTTCGCCTTCATCCGAGACGGGAAGAATGAGGTCCTGGGCAAACGAATTGTCGTCTCCGGACATGTATTCGGCCAATGCGAGGGGCTCAACGGTGGCTGCAACCTCGCCGTTCAGGAGAATATCGACCTCGACGTTGTCGGCGATGTGGAGCCCGTCATTCTTGATCTCAAGACCCTTGAGCACGAGCGGGGAACAGGCCTCCTCATCCTGCTCCACGGCCGCCCACGTAACCGTCAGGTCGGAGGCACCATCGTACCGTGCCGCAGCCTCGGACAAGCCGGTTGCGACATAGCACGCGATTTCAACAATGATTCCGGCCACGATTCCCGGAATGCCCCCTGCCAGCTTGACGAATCCGACAGCCATGCAGCCGGCATTCACGTACAGGATGTCCGTTGCGTAATCCAAGTCGCTGAACACGCTGTTGCTCCACCAGTAATCGACTCCGATGCCCGCGAAGCGGTCGCCGAAGTCCAGCATGAGATCCATCCATTTGATGATGTCCACGACGAGCGCCACGAAACCAAGGAGCTTGCCTACCTTGGACAGAATCGGATACTCGGCTGCGAGTGCGATGAATTGGTTGTTGGCGGAGTTGACAAGGGCCTTCAACTGGGATGTGGCGGCAAGGACCGAGGTTCCTTCGGTGAGCAGCTTGAGCCACAACTCGATTTCCTGGATGAGCACCGTCAAGGCGCTTACGCCGTCGCTGAATTCCGGGTCCAGCATCTGGTCATGGAAATCCTTGGCAAGGGTTGCGTATTGGCTGTTCTCCCAGTCTGCGGAATCGACGCCGGCGTCCGCTGCGGTCACGTCCCACATGTAGGAGCCGATGGCGCCATCCACCGGATTCACGATGGTGAATGCCGCCATGGGGATGGGTCCGACCTCCGTCATCGTCCGGCGCATCATCACGACGTGGCCGTCTTCGACGGCGCGCCGTGCGAGCGCCACGGCCGGGCCGGGGAGGGCCAAGGCGTCAAGCGCTTCCATGTTCACCGAGGTGATTGCGATGGTGATCGGCCGCTTCCCGTCGGGGTCCGGCTGATTCATGACGTGGAGTGAGGATCGACTCGAGGGTTCGTAGTCCCCGAGTGCGCCCATCGCCTGAAGGGCACGTTCTTCCGCTGCCAACATCTCGACGGCGATGAGGGCGCGGACCGCCTCATGCACGGCGGGGTTGGTCTGGAGGGGTGTCCTTCCGGTGGCGATGACGTTCTGATACGTGTCGACGAGGGTTCCCCGTGTCGCGAACTGGATGACGTCGCCGGCTTTGACGATGTGCGCGGACGGGCCCGATGCGACCACGGCGGCAACGGGTCGGACGGCGCGGATCAGCCAATGTTCCGCCATCGCTTCATACCCGGAAGCGGCGAAGATCAGGGCCATGCGGCCGAGGAAGCCGTAGCCGGAAGTGGAACGGAGAACCGGGTCGGCATCCGGTTCGAGAAGCATCGCGCGGGCCGTGTCGCGCACGCCGATGGCGGCCGTGCTGAACCCGGCATCCACCGCGAGACTGAATCCCCTGCCGGCGACGACGCCGTCCGTTCGATTGATCCACCCCGTCGACGGGGCCCACATGGAGATTTCCAGTGGAATGATGGTGCCCACGGTGGCTGCGGTGCCTTCCGCGACCACCCGGCCATCGACGACGAGGGACGGCACCGCGTCCATGAGGTAGGCGGGCGTTGCCTTGACACCCCATCGGGCCCCATCGATGCGGAACCCGATGCCCGGTGCGTCGAAGACCGCCTCGGAAACCGGTTGATCATAGGTGATGTCGCCGATTTCGAGCACGAATCGATGGACCCGGTCCAACGGAATGCCGGCGCCATCACTCAACACGCCGACCACCGGGTACGGCAGGGTCAACGGGATTTCGGTTTCGGTGAACCGGGAATCGAGGGCGGGAAGGCCTGCGTCCGTCGCGCCGGTCGCCAAGATCTCCTCCAGGTGCGCGAATGTCGCGTTCATGTCCGGCGCTGTTACCGGAATGACGGTTTCCCCGGAAGTCGCGGCGAACGTGGTGGTGGTGAGCGGTCCGGGTGCGAGTGTGACAAGGGGGCGGTGGCTGGCGTCGAAGGCGAACGTTGCGCCGTCCGCGTCGACGTAGGTGGTCCACGCATGCTCGAGGGTGATGATGTTCCCTTCGACCGCGTGGGGAATTCCCACCGTCCGGAGGAGGCGTCCGACATCGTCTGTGGCGACACCATGCAAGGCGGCCACGTGTGCCTCCGGCATCTTGACGACGCCGGACGTCACCCGCGCGTCGTAGCCGCTGACCTCCAGAAGCGCGGCCGCGAGGGACGCTTGATCCAAGGGGTTTCCAGCGCCATACTCCAAGGTTCCGAGAGGCCCCTTCATGGACCCGTGATAGGGTTCCATGTCGATGGCATCCCGCACGTACGAGTAGATCCGTTCGGGAATGCCGCCGAGTTGGACGGCGAGGTCCCGGATCGCAGCTTCGGATCCTGCATCGAGGGGGAGAATGGCAACGTCGCGCACGTCCGCGGGGAACATGGACGCGGGAGCGACGGCCACCGCATCGTCCCGAACATTCGACAGGAGATGGGGAAGATGGGTGAAATCCTCATACGGGTCTTGCGCGTGGAGGAATGCGTCCAGGTGGTCGGCGAGACCATCGACCGATCGATGGGAGCCATCGAGGCCGGCGACCAGTGCGTCATTGGTGGGCTCGGGAAACACGAATATCGTGTGCGTGAAGGACGTCACCTGCTCGTACCGGTCCTCGGTATCGTTGTACATGTGGAATCGGACGGCGAGGTCGTGGCGTCCGGGGCCAAGGGGGGCGTCATAGGTGAACCGGGCCCGCGTGACCGGGTCGTGATGCGCCGCAGGAATCATGGTTTCGAACCCTTGTTCATGACTTCCGTCACCATCGGAGACGAGTGCGAGTGCGGTGATGTTGTACGACGCTTCATTGAAGGCGCGGAACGAGAAGGGAATCGGTTCCGGGCCCCATACGATTCTTGGACTGGAAACGGTGGCGAGCTGGATTGCGGTGCGGCGGTTTGCGACCCGGGATGTCTTGATATCCGTTTCCGAGACGAGTTCCTTGAATGCGTGGGCGATGGGCTTCAGGTCCTCGACTGCGTCCGCGGCTTCACGGGCGGCGTCCGAGATGGCGTCAAGGCGGGCCGTCACGCGGTCGACGTACGCATCATGGGACGCGAGGGCCGCGGGGTCGTTGTCTTCCAGGATGATGAGGTTGCGAACGCCGTGGGCTTCGGCGAGAAACGACTCGCGCAGCGTGTCAAGGTGCAGCGTGAGATTCTGGAGGGCAGGCGCGTGGGCGAACAGCGTGTCGGCGAATGCGCGACCGGTTTGCCGAAGGGTTGTCGAGGTCGGGATCACGGTTTCGGCGCCGGATTCATCCGTGTACCGGGCGGGGGGCAGCGTGGGGTCGTCCAATATGCCGGAAAGGTTTGCACCGGTCTTCGCAAATGCTTCGCGGACGGCGGCCACGTCGGCGCGGATTGCGTGGGTCGCCGATGCGGCCTCCGCCAATTCCCGGGTAAGGTTCCCGGCTGCCGAGAAAAAGCCTTCCAGGGCAGGGTCCGGGTAGTGGATGGTGAGAACGGGAGCCGGCTTCAGATCCACGGCCGGGATCGAGCCGGAGACGCCCGTCAGCTCGTTGATGAATGCATCCTCACCGGTCCCGGATTCGGCAGCCGAGGCCGAACCCACGGCGATATCCGTGAATACGGGCGCGATGAACAACGCGGTGACGAGCATCGCCGACAACCGGGCATGCTGTTGACTGGAATCCGCACCTATCATGATCAAACCCCACAGGTACCAACGTGGAAACGCCGGAGCCTCGTGGCGAGCCACGACGGGATCGACCCATATGAAGGCACGCATGGGCTCGGCTGTCTCGCGGAAAATCCTGGGGACTGCATGCGGGCGGCTGAGGGTGATGGAACCGGCATTCAAGGGCGCGAGACCTTGGCACGTACATTAGGGTGGTGTGCGGAGTGCGTACGATTCGGGAACTTTTCGGGGTCCCGATGGGCCGTCCGCCGGCGGTCGGTCAACGCGGTTGTGCCGGTGAACGCGGTGCATCATCGAGCGCCCATGGGCGTCGCATTCAGACCCGACGCGCTGGTATCGCGGCTGCCCGGACAGTGGCCGTCGCCGGCCTATGCCATCGCTCGTCGTTCGCCGAAGATGGCTCGGCCGACGCGGACCAGTGTTGCCCCGTGATGGATCGCCGTTTCATAGTCTTGGGTGGTGCCCATGCTGAGTTCATGGAGGTCGGGGTACGTTGCCTTGAGGGATTCCAATAGCGCCCGTAGTTCCTTGAAGACAGGGGCGGATTCCTCACTTGTCGAAGCCCATGGCGGAAGCGTCATGAGCCCGGTGCACCGGACCCCTGCAGCCGACAGTGTCGCGAGCGCATCCGGGACGGCAGCGGCCGGGAGTCCCCGCTTCTGATCCTCGGCCCCGATATTGACCTGCAGAAGGACGGGAGCCGGCGCATCGGCATCCGCCCACTTTTCCGCAAGGTCCAGACGGTCGAACGCATGGAGCAGGTGGATGCGTTCATGAAGCACGCGGACCCGGTTTCCCTGAAGCGGCCCGACAAAATGCCACCGGATGTCGCCCGGGAGTGCGGCGGCCTTCGCAAGGAGTTCGTCCGGACGGTTCTCGGCGAAATCGCGCACGCCGAGGGCATACGCCTGTTCCAGGTCCGGGATGGCGCGGCCCTTGGATACCACGACAAGCGTGACGGCGTCCGGCGCACGACCCGCTTCCTTGGCGGCGGTTTCGATGCGATCGCGCACCCCGGCGAGGCCTTCCTCGATCACGCCTCCGCGAACGACGCGTTCCCTTATGGCCCTGTCTCTGCCGGTGCAGCTTCGCGACTCAAGGCGAGTCCGAGCGTAGGCGCCCGTCGTTCAGGACGCGGTGCCGGACGGGTCGGTTCCCCGGAGGTGTTCCGTGAGCCGCTCGGTGAAGGCTGCATCAGCCGCCGCGGTCCCGGGGCCGAGGCGCTCAGCAACCGCCTCGACCGGCTCCCCCATACCTACCAAGAGCCCGGGTGCGATCTCGGCGGCCGCGGCAGCCACGAACGGGCGCGTTTCCACATCCGCATCCAGCACGAGCCAGGTTGCGGGGTCCCGTTCGGACCCGTACGCAACAATGTCAAGGTCGAGGACCCGGGCCGCGTGCGGGTCGCTGGACCGCTTGCGCCCGAGGGCATCCTCGATGCGTCGAAGGAGCGCCTGCTTCAATCGCCGCGGGCCCGCGTCGGTCTCGATGATGACGGCACCGTTCAGGAATCCATCCTGGTCCGGCCGGTCGAGTGGCGCTGTCCGCAGGAACGTGCTCACGGCGATGATGGTGGCTTCGTCGGCCAACATGGCGAGCCCGCGGAGGATGTTGTCCTCTGGCGCGATGTTGCTTCCCACGCCGATGAGCGCGAATGCCATGCCGCTCACTCCCTGCGTCGCTCGATCTCGACGCCGACGTTGCGGGCGAACCGGAGCGCGCCCGGCTTCTCGATGCGTACGCGTGCCACGTCCACGCCGGGGGTGTCGAGGCAGATGGACGCCACGTTCTCCGCAAGTGCCTCAACGAGATGGTACTCGCTCTTTTCCGCGTGGGCAAGGATGCGCTTCGTGATGGCCCGGTAATCGACGGCATCGTCGAAGGAATCCGTGGCGCCGGCCTTGCGCGTGTCGGTGTCGAGGACGATGTTGATGAGCACGTCCTGCCGGTCGCGGCGTTCCTCGTCGTTGATGCCGATGATGCAGCGGACCCTGAGGTCCGTGATGATGATTCGGTCCGTCATGAGCGTTCGACTCCGAGGTGCGCGCCGCCGTCCACGTGGATGGTTTCCCCCGTGATGAAGGGGGCCTTCAGGAGGAACAGGACGGTGTCCACGATGTCCGCAGCCGACCCTTCCCGTTTCAGGGGCAGGGTCTGCCCGATCCTGGCGAGGTAGTCGTGGTCCGCTCCGTCCACGGGCGGGAGCACGGCGCCCGGGGACACCGCGTTCACGGTGACGCGGGGTGCGAGTTCGCGCGCAAGGATCGTGGTCGCGGCGGCGAGGACATGCTTACTCAGGATGTACCCGATGTGGCCGGGGTCGTGGCCGTCGACGCGGGTGTCCACAAGGTTCACGACGCGGCCCCCGCGACCGTCGAGGGCTCGCGCGAACGCGCGCGAGAGGGCAAGAGGTGCCCACGCATTCACCCGGGCGCTCGCGGCGAAATCGTCGAAGGTCACCGATTCAAGGGTGCTTTCCGGAAAGATTCCGGCGCTGTTGACCAAGAGGTCGATGGGGCCTGCGCGGTCCATGGCGTCGGCGAGGATCCTCTCGACTGCGGCCGGGTCGGCCAGGTCCCCGCGAACGGTCCACGCTCGTCCGCCCGAGGCCCGGATGCCGGCGGCCACGGATTCCGCGGCGTCTGCGCTGGAATGGTAATGGATGACGACGCCCGCCCCTTCCGCGGCGAGGCCGAGCGCAATGGCTTTTCCGAGGCGTTTTCCGGCCCCGGTCACAAGGGCCATGCGCCCCCGGATGTCGCGCTCGCCGGGCATCCCTGCCATGGGGCGGCGAATGGGCAGGCGCGGTTTAAACCTGATGAGATCCACCGCGACCTGCCTGCCGCCGCAGAGGAACAGGATGGTGGAGATATTCCCGGAGACACCCGGGCACGGACGCGTCCTGCATGACGTCGTTCCGTCTCCCGGGCGGCCGAGAATCGGAGGAAAGGTGACGCGCGCCATCGGGGCACGCGTCGCCGCAATGGGTTCTTTGGCGCCCGGAGCTATTGAATGCGGTTGTGAATCCGCCCCCGGGAGGGTGACGTCCGATGCCCGGCGGTGATGTGCGGTGAACCGTGGTGCTCGGCGGTGCTGCGCGGTGAAATGTGGTGAAGCGGCCACAACCTTCACCCGGCTCCACGTGGCCCTCAAGGCCTGGATGCAGCGTCTCACCATCTCGCTGGACGATGATCTCTCGGATGCCCTCGACGGCCTCGCCGACAATGCCGGGGAATCCAAGGCGCTCCTGGTGCGCCGCGCACTCCGCGACTACCTCAAGCGTCACAAGGGAAGCGAACGGCCCACCGAGCGGGACCTGCGCACATGGACCGAGCTCCTCGCCAATCGCGAGCACGTCATCTTCGATGTCGCCCACGTGCGCCTCCTGTTCGAGCAGTGCATGGAGGCCCCGCGGGAGTTCTGGGATGAACTGCACCTCATCGGCAACGAGCACGGCGTCCAGTACCGCGACAAGGGCATGACACGGATCACGGACATCCTTGAGGTCATGGAAAGCGCCAACTGGTTCCATCTCTCCCCCGAGTCGGACCGCAGCTGGGCATTGGTCTTCACCGAGCCGACCTCGAAGCCGTTCGTCCGCACCTTCCTCACGGGCTTCTTCGAGCCCTACCCCGTGGAAGTGGATGTCATCGAGGAGCGGACGAAGCTCCGGGTGCGGATCGCGTCGCCGGCGCCCGTCTCGGGGCGCACACGAACGGCGGCACTCTGACGGACAGGCCGGTTGGTCGTGACCCCGTTCGTCGCCTCGCCGGCGATCAATGCCGGATCCGGGCCCGCCTGCTGATTCTTGCGGTGCACGGCGGGCCGGGTCGCCCCACCGGTTCAGAGGCGGACCGCGAATGCGTGGACGATGGCGGTTTCCGCATCGCCCAGCGCGATCGGGATCTGGTTCCAGGTTTCGGCCCGGAGGTCGCCGACGACGAAGAAGCCCGGGATCGGCTCGCCGTCCGCGTCCACCGCTTCGCAATCCTCGGTGGTCCGGACGTAGCCCTCCGGATCGAGGGCTGCCCCCACCATGGTGGCAAGGTCGTTGTTCAGCTTGAACCACCCGAAGCTCACCCACGCCTTGTCGAATTCGGCGGTGGACCCGTCATTGAAGCGGAGGCGGATCCGCTCCTCCTTCAGGCCTTCGAGACGGGTGATGGTCTTGTCGATGACCTCCAGTCCCTGGTCCCCCGCGGAATCGAGGAGGACTTCGTGGCTGGAATGGTCATGGGTGGGGTCGCCCGTGACGCAGGCGATGCAGGTCACAAGGGTCACACTCGCCGCCTCGAAATGATCCTTCAGGGTGGCTCCGATCCCGAAGGCGCTCGCATCGATGCCGAGGACGGCGACGTCCTTCCCGCGGATCGTGTGGCCGTCGCAGAGCAGGCAGTAGTCCGCGATGCCCTTGTTCGCGTAGGGAAGGATGGCGGAGATGTCGTAGTCGTTCTCGCCGATGTACGGCTGCCGGTCCACGACGCCCGTCGCAAGGACCACCACGCGCGCCGTGAATGCGACCGTCTCCTCGGTCCTTGCGCGTCCCTTGAGCCGCACCCCTTCGAGGAGGTACGTGCCGTCCTCCCGGCGGGTGACTGCGGTCACGTCCACATTGTCCTCGAATTGCACGAGGGATTTTCCCGCAATCTTCTCGACCGCGGTGATGTGGGCGCGCAGATCGTCAAGGAGCTTTCGACCGGAAACACCCTGGGGATACCCCGGGATGTTGTTCATCCGAGGGACGAAGAAGGCGCGGCTCGTCCGCTTTCCCTTGTCCAGCACGACGGCGCTGTGGAACAGGAGTGCACTCTTGAGGGCCGCCATGAGTCCGGCGGGCCCCGCACCCACGACCGCCACGTCCACGTCCGGGAGAGCGGAATCGGCTGGAACCATGCGCCCCGGACCGGGGCCGCTTGGTTTAGCGGTTTCGAGGGAGGTTGCGGCCGGCCATCCGACGGTTCGGTGCAACCTCCCACCGTTGATGGCCCAGCCTACACGCCGGCCCGCCGATGTCGACCCCATGCAGTGCCGCCGTTCCCACGACCGGCCCGGCCCGCCTTCGCCGACAAGTGGCCGCGGACGGCGTTCCGGGTTCCGCCATTGCCACGCCGTCGCCAATGGACCAGGACGGGCATGGCGCGGGCCCCGGTGGGCCCTTGCGCTCCTGGTTGCCGTAGCCCTCGCGGGTTGCATCCGGGGGGACGATGGCGGGGGGCCTCCGGACGCCGGCTCGGGCGCCGCCGAGGCCCCGGGAACGTACCGGTTCACCACGCGGCTCGTGGAAACGGATGGCGGGACACGCATGACGATGGATCCCGGCCGGCTCGAGGCGCCTGTTGGTGCCACGGTGGTACTGACCGTCGAGAATCCGGCGTCGAACCGGTTCGCCCACGACCTCCAACTCGACGGCATCGGCACGTATCTTGCGCCCCTTGCACCCGGACGGACGGACACGGTGGAATTTGCGGTCCCGTACGAGGGCCGGTTCATGTTCTGGTGCACCCTGGAGAACGGTGACCACCACGCGCGCGGCATGATGGCATTCCTCCACGGAACCGCGCCATGACGGCATGGGCCGCGGCGGCCATCCGGGGGCGCGAGCCCCGCGGGCATGATGCGCCCCCTGTTTCCAACGGTGGAACATGAGGTTGGAGGCTTGATCGTCCAAGCCATAACCCTGTTCGCGCTCAGCGGACCACCGGGACTGATTCCTCATGCACAAGATCCCCCTTGCCCTCATCGCCGCCATGCTCATTGGCGCAACCGGCGTCCAGGCGGCCACCATGCCGTCCACAGGAACCGATCTCGACCTCGCGTTCGGTGTACTGCCCGACCAACCGGTGGCGAAGGCGCCCACCGCCCTCTCCATCCATGACGTCCGCTTCACGGCCGGTGAATTCGCGGGCGACATCGCCCACCACGTCTCGTACGTCGTGGACATCGTGGACCCGGCGGGCACCACGATCTTCAGCGAGGGCTGGTTCCACAGCCACTTCGATGGCCGCGTGGATTGGGTGTACACCTTCCCGGCGGCAGGAACCTACACGGTGAAGGTGCGGCCGGAGCCGACCATGCCCGGCATGCGCACCCAGGCCGCCTTCACCGTGGAGGAACGGACCTTCACCGTGAACGTGGTGGATGCCGCATCCAACGCCGGTCTCGCACCGGATGTTGCCGTACCCATGGGTGCATCGGCCGGAACGCTCGCGTCCTTCGACTACGTCCTCAAGGATGCCGGCGGCACGCCGATCACCCACACGGATTCCTGGGTCTTCATCCAGGGCGCCCGTGACCTCTTCGAAGTCACGAAGGTGCACACCCACACCGGGGACTACACGATCCAGTGGACCCCCACCCATGGCGGCCCCCACCGCATCACGGTGATCACGACGCCCACGGGCGACACCCCCGAATCCTTCGCCCCCACGGTCGTCACGAAGACGTTCGATGTGGCCGGGACGCCGGTCGCAGCGGGTGCCGGCCGGACCAGCGGCGGCGCAATCACCGAGATCACGAAGGCCGCACTCCCCGGTGCCGACTACACGCTCCCCATTTCGTGGGGCCCCGCGAACCCCGTGGCCGGACAACCCGTGCCCTTCGACGTGACCG
>JBFILE010000079.1:0-12845 GCA_041599855.1 Thermoplasmatota archaeon | reverse complement strand
GAAGAAGTGGAGGCCGATGACGCGGTCCGGCCGTGACGTCGCTTCCGCGATCTTCGCGATGGGGAGGCTCGACGTGTTCGATGCGAGGATGCAGGAGTCGGGCGCGAAGGCGTCCAGTTCCTTGAAGATGGCCTGCTTGATCTCGATCTTCTCCGGTGCGGCCTCGACGACGAGGTCCGCTTCACGGACGGCGCGCTTCAGGTCCGTCTCGCCGGAGATGCGGGCCCGGATCGCGTCGGCGGATTCCGGCAGGCGGCCCTTGCCCTCCAGTTTCGCGAGGGATTTCTCGATCTTCCCGAGGCCGTTCGCCACGTACTCGTCCTTCAGGTCGCGGAGGACGACGTGGGCGCCCGCGGTCGCCGCCACCTGCGCGATGCCGTGCCCCATGGTGCCGGCGCCGAGCACGGTCACGTTCCGGATGCCGCTCATGGGGGCGCGGGAGGGCGCGCGGGCGCTAAAAGGATGCGGCGCGCTGGACAGGCTTCTTCCGGCCAAGCGCCCGCTGAGGCGTGACGCATCCGCATGGGATAAGCGGGGTGGCCGACGCGGGACTACTCCCGCTCGATGATCATCGACACCGCGTTCCCACCGCCAAGGCAGAGCGTCGCGAGTCCGCGGTGCCCATTGGTCCGCTTCATCGCGTGGACGAGGGTGGCGAGGACGCGCGTCCCGCTCGCTCCGAGGGGGTGGCCGATGGCCACGGCGCCGCCGTTCACGTTGAACTTGGCGTCGGGCACCGCGCACTGGGCCTTCACGGCGCAGCTTGCGGCGGCGAAGGCCTCGTTGTGCTCGAAGACGTCGATGTCGTCGATGGTGAGGCCGTCCTTCGCGAGGAGTTCCCGGGTGCCGTAGATGGGCGCGGCCATGACGCGCTCCGGCTCGACACCGGCGGTGCCGTAGCCCCGGATCGTGGCGAGGATCGGGAGGCCCAGTTCCTCGGCCTTCGCACGGGACGATACCACGACCGCGGAGGCGCCGTCGGAGAGTTGGCTCGCGTTGCCCGCGGTCACGACCCCGTCCTCGCGGAATGCGGGGCGGAGGCGGCTGAGGCTGTCGGCGGACGTGTCGGCGCGGATGCCTTCGTCCTCCGTCAGCATCTTCTTCTCCTTGCGGGAGACCGGGACCTCGACGGGCACGATCTCGTCCTTGAACCAGCCTTTCGCGGTGGCCTTCGCGGCCTTCGCGTGGGACTGGTACGAGAACTCGTCCGATTCCTTCCGGGAGATGCCGAATTCCTCGGCAACGATCTCGCCGGTGTTCCCCATGATGATGCCCGTGAAGGCGTCGGTGAGCCCGTCATGGAGCAGGGAATCAAGGAGTTCGCCGTGGCCGAAGCGGTACCCCTGCCGGGCCTTGGGCATGAGGTAGGGCGCATTCGTCATGCTCTCCATGCCACCGGCCACAATGATCTCGGCGTCACCGGCTTTAATGGCCTGTGCGCCGAGCATGACACTCTTCAGGCTGCTGCCGCAGACCTTGTTCACCGTGAGCGCCGCGATCTTCGGGCCGAATCCGGCCTTGAGGGCCGCCTGCCGCGCGGGGTTCTGGCCGACGCCGGCCTGGAGGACGTTCCCCATGATGACCTCGTCCACGACATCGTGGGCGACGCCGGCGCGTTCGAGGGCGGCGCGGATGGCGACCGCGCCAAGGTCCGGGGCCTTGAACGTGCTGTACGATCCCTGGAATTTGCCGATGGGGGTCCGGACGGCGGAGGAGATGACGACCTCGCGTGCGCGCGACATATGGCGCGGGCATGGCGTGGTCTGCATTAAAAAGGTTCACACGACTCCAAGGGGGGTCGCGAATCTGCCGTGATGGCGGGTCAAAGAGGAAGGTCGCCGGGGCCGGAATCCGGGAGATTTCCGGGTCCGGACACGGTGCCGGGCGGGCCGATCGCCGAGGGGTCGAGGCCGCCGGCGACATCGGTGGTCGGCGCCTCGTGGGCGCCGGGCGCGTGCGCGGCGAAGCAGTGCGGGCATTCATGCCAGTGCTCGCTGCGCGTCAGGTAGTCGAGGAATTCCCGACTGCGGATGTTCGTCACCCGAGTGATGTCGAGGGCGGGCTCGAGGCAGGCGTCGCGCAGGTCCTTGATCCGATGCACGATCATCCGGGATTCGTCGCCTACGTATCGGGCCATCCGTTCACACCGGCACTCGTTCGAGTTAGTGAAAATATATAGGTCCGCGATCAACTCGAAAATGAGTGCGCGATTCCGCGGATCGACGCCAGAAAGCACACATCAGTGGGCTGGGAATTCCGGAAGGAGGAAGTATCGGTTGCCGGCGGCCCCGCCCGCGTCCATGACCGGCCCTTGACAGGGTCGGGCCGGTGCCGGAACGCGGCTCGCGGAATGGGCGTCTTTTTGACGGGGAATCCCGTTGCCGGCCTCGTGGACCTTGCCGCGTTCTTCCACGTGTTCAAGGCGCACCCGATGTGGCGCCGGCTCATCATCCTCATCAACCTCGGTGGCATCGCGTACGGGTTCTACTACTATCAACCCCAGTTCGCGACGACCCCGGCCCACCTGTGGCCCTTCGTGCCGGACAGCCCTCTTGCAGTCCTGTGGGCGACCGTCCCCCTCGTCCTGTACGAGTTCAACCGGCGGCGGAGCGCCATGTTGGACAGTCTCGCCTTCGTCGCCAACGTCCAGGTCGGGCTGTGGACGGCCTACATCCTCCTCTACTACGAGCCGTGGTTCGGCACGTATTCCCTGAACCTGAATACCCTCCTCCTCGTCCTCCACCTCGCCATGGCGGTCGAGGCCCTCATCTTCGTCCACGACCTCCGCCTCGACTTCCGGCAGGGCTGGGGGCGCGTGGCCGCAGTGCTCACCCCGGTGTTCGCGTGGGTCATGCTGAACGACTGGCTCGACTACTTCTACGCCGGGATCAACAACCGTGGCTGCGCGGGCCTGCGCCCGTACACGGTGCCCTGCGTGGACCTGGGGCTCACGGCGGCGGTCACCTTCGGGATCAGCGTGCTCGTCTTTGCATGGCTGGCGTTCCTGACCCGGCCGCGAACCATTCCCTCCTCGTCCACTGCCCGCGCGAGCAGCCCGGAGCGATGACTGTGCGCGGCATGGTGCGCGTGGATATCCCGCCCTCGGATCCGGACAAGGCGCAGCCGGCGAAGCGCATGTCCGGGGACTCGGGACCCGTGCCGGTGACCGCCCACGGCGACGGCCGATCTCGGCCTGCGGACTGTGCCGAAATATATAACTCGCCGCCGTCCGCTCCGAGGGCGTCCCCCATGCCGGCGGCCTCGGGAGCGCACGCGCGCGAAGCAGGTGTAGACGTGCGCCCGACCCGGGCACGCGCGCCACTGTCCAAGGTGCAGCGCACGGTGGAGATTCTCCAGATCCTGTACCACAACGAGAGCCTTGGCGTCCTTCGGCAGATCGCGGTCGCCGAGCGGCAGGTCGCAGGGTTGAACGGGAAGGGCGAGATGCGCCTTCCCGAGGACGTCCCGTTCCGGGTACGGAAGACGTTGGAGGAACTCGGGCCCACATTCGTGAAGATTGGCCAACTCCTCGGCACGCGACCGGATCTCGTCCCGAAGGGGTTCATCGACGAATTCAAGAACCTCTACGATGCGACGACGCCGAACCCGTTCCCGGAGATCAAGGCCCTCGTGGAGGACGAACTCGGGAGGCCCCTCACCGAGATGTTCCTCGATTTCAATGAGGTCCCGGTGGCAAGCGCGAGTGTCGGGCAGGTCCATTTCGCGACCCTGCGCACGGGCGAGAAGGTGGCGGTGAAGGCGCAGCACCCCGGCATCGAGGAGCGGGTCTTCACGGACTTCGCCATCATGGAGCCGATCGTCCATTTCATCGAGAACCTGTTCGCGGCGAGCCGGATCTTCCAGCCGACCAGCCATCTTCTCGAAGTGTACGACATGCTCGTGAAGGAGCTCGACTACCGGTACGAGGCCCGGAACCACCAGCGCGTGTTCGACGCCTTCAAGTCGGATCCCACGGTCAAGATTCCGCGCATCCACTGGGAGTATTCGTCGAAGCGCGTTCTCGTCCTCGAACGCATCGAGGGCCACAAGTTCTCGGACCTGGAATCCCCCGGCATCCGGGCCCTCGACGGCCGCAAGCTCGCCCGCATCATCACCCATGCCATGGCGCGCCAGATCTTCGAGCAGCGCCTCTTCCACGCGGACCCGAGCCCCGGGAACCTGATGGCGATGGACTCGGGCACGGTCGCCTTCCTCGACTTCGGCGCCGTCGGCAAGATCACGAAGCGGCGCTCCGAGAAGATGCTGGAACTCATCATCGGATTCGTCCGCTCCGATGTGGACCAGATCGCCGCCGCGCTGTACGAGATCTGCAACGTCATCGGCGAAGTGGACATGCGTGCCTTCACGAAGGATATCGAGAAGGTCATCGACTACCATGAACGGGAACGGGCGAGCGTCGCCGACCCTGTCGTCATGGACATGACGATCCAGATCGCCCGCGCGCACAACATGACCCTGCCCGCGGACTTCATGCTCATCACGCGATCCCTCTTCCAGTTCGAGGGATTGTGCAAGACCCTTGATCCTGATTTTGAACTGGTCGAGGTTCTGGAGCCGTACCTCATCTCCTACATGCGTCGTGAAGCGCTTCACGTGGGCCATCAGAAGGAGGCCATCGTGGATGCGGCGTTCCAGACGGCGGACTTCCTGCGCCAGTTCCCGTCACGCGTGAACTCGCTCATGCGCAAGATCGAGCAGAATGAATTGCGCCTCAAGATCGACGTGCCGGCCCAGAACACGATCGACGAGCGGGCGGAACGGCGTTCGGTCCGGAACACGTTGACCGCGCTCCTCGGCGCCATCGTCGTCGGTCTCGGCCTCGTGCTCGGCCTCGGGAACGTGACGAACGTCATCCCGTTCCTTTTCGGAGCCGTGGTCGTCGTTCTCCTATGGGCGTTCGTGGCCCTCTTCCTGTCCGAATGACGGGCGGCCCACCCGGGTGGGTGGGCGGCGGAACCGGGGGAGCCATCCATGGGTGCCACGCGCGCCGATCCGGGCGCCTTGGCCCCGGGGTGGTCGTCGTCCACGGGAAGTCGCCGCATCCCGCCTCGACGCGGTCCGGTAGCCCATTCTGCCCCGACGCCGCTCAGGGTCGCACGATGGTTCCGGTGCGAGCGGATGAGTGGCTGGCCCGCTCTGCAACCGGTGCATCGCCGAGGATGACGGCCGCGTCCGCGCGGGAAAAGGTGAGCGTGAGTCGCATGAGGTCCTGCACGAGGACGACCTGGATGCCTTCGGTGTCGCTCGTGATGTCCTCCAGCAGGAACCCTCCCCGAACGAGTTCCTCAAGCCTTGCGAGCTTCGTGTGCAAAATGAACGCCTCTGGCGCCTCATCGCCTCTCCCCTACTTTAACCACGCAAGCAAGCGCGTGAAAGCTAGCTTAATATAGGAAAATTCGGGGAATCGGCTGCCTGCTTGAAGGCCCGGGTGGCCGCCGCTTCCGCGGATTGCCGCATGTGCGTGTGGACAGGACAGGTGAACCCTTCGAGGGGTGCGGGCCGTGCCCATGCGGGCGCCGGCCCCCTGCGCGGGGTGAGCGGTACGCAGCCGGCACCGCGGCCGGGCCCGCGCGGGCGCCGGCCGCCTTCCGCGAGGGGCCGTTCCCGGCCCGCCGGACTCAGCCCTTCACGGTCTCGCCCACATCGACCTTGACGCCGGTCACCGTCATGCCCGCCGGGACGACCGCGTCCTTGCCGAGCACGCACTCCGTCACGGTTGCTCCATCGCCCACGCGCGCACCCTGGTCCAGGATGCTGCCGGTGACAGTGGCCGCCGCGCCGATGGCCGCGTCCTCGAAGAGGAGGCTGCCGGTGACGATGGCTCCGCTGCCGACGCGCGCGCCATCGTAGAGGGCGGTCTCCGTGACGGTCGCGTCGGCCGCCACCTGGCAGTCCTTCCGGTACGGCCATTCGCCGCGGCGCTCCGCCATCGCCTTCGTGGCTCCGAGGAGGTCATGGGGGCGTCCCACGTCCATCCAGAGGCCGTTGAGGACTTCCCCATGCATGTGCTCGCCGTTCTCGAGGAGTTTCGGGAAGAGGTTCCGGGAGAAGTCGAACGTCTCGCCGTCGGGAATGTAGTCGAACACCTTCGGTTCGAGGACGTAGATGCCGGCGTTCACGAGGTTCGAGAACGCTTCCTCCTGCTTCGGCTTCTCCTTGAACCGGAGGATGCGGCCGCTCCCGGCGTGCGGGTCCACGGTTCCGTCGTTCCCGATGCCGACGATGCCGAACTCGGTCACGTTCTCGACGCGGGTGAGGGCAATCGTGACGAGTGCGCCGGATTCCTTGTGGGCCTTGTACAGGGCTTCCACGTCGACATCGGCGACCACGTCGCCTGAGGTCACGATGAATGTGTCATCGAGGAAGGCGCGGGCACGGGCCACGCCGCCCGCGGTGCCGAGGGCGTCGTCTTCCACGCTGTAGAACAACCGCGCGCCCATCCGGGTCCCACCGGCGAGGCGTTGGATGAGTTCCTCGGGCTTGTAATAGGTCGTGAGGAGGATGTCGTCGAATCCGCCGCGGGCGAGGGACTCGATCATGTACTCGATCGTGGGTTTCCCGGCGACCCGGACGAAGGGCTTCGGAATCGTGGCCGTGAGGGGGCGGAGGCGGGTGCCCTCGCCGCCTGCGAGGATGACGGCTTTCATGGGCGCGCCGATGGATGGGGCTGGCAAATAGTTTCCCCCAAGATGGCTCGGGGGCTTGTGCGCGGTGTGGGCGCGCGCCGAAAAAGGAGAGGTGTGGAGGGGGCCTGGCGGCGCGACGATTTCGGGCCCCGGCGTGCATTCCCGGTGCCATGTCGTTCCGTGGAGGCGTCCCCCACGTCGAATGGATCACCCGACGTGGGGACTCCGCCCCACGGGGCCGCGCCCCGCGTGGCAGCCGGATTCCCACCGCCACGATTGCGTGTTCCCCTATTCCGGAGGGCCCGGCCGTTCCTCGGCCGCGCCACCTGACTGGAGGCCGTGGGATTTCTCCTCGACCTTGTGGATCTGCTCGACGATCCGACGCTCCATGTCCTGGGCGAGTGTGTGGTCGAAGCGACCGACGATGACGAGTTGCTGCATCTCCATGATCTTTGTCCGGAGGCGCTGGTGCTCGCTCACGAGGGCGTGATAATCCATCTGCTCGGGGAGCGGCTGCAGCATGTCCACGAGGTCCTTCTCGAATCGGGCATGGTTCGCTTCGCGCTCCGCAGCCTTCAGCTTCCGACGCTCCTCACGGCGCTGGGCCACCTCGTCGTCCGACGTCATCGGGCGGCGCCAACGGGTCCCTCGCCTAAAAACTTCGGGCGTGCCCGTGCACCCCGCGCGGGAACCCAAGGCATAAAGTCCCGCCCGCATCTCGGCGCCCGTGAGCCCCCGTTCCCGCGTGCTTCTCGCCCTCGCGCTCGTCGCGAGCACCCTTCTTGCGGGGTGCACGGTCGGAACCGGATTGCCCGACCGCCCCGACCGCCACGACGATGCCTCCAATTCCGTGACCCTCCGGCGTCCGGTGCCACCCGCCCCCATTCTCGTGGACGACGATGTCGCCGCGTTCCGCGAAGTCCACCGGATCCTGCCCGGCACCATCGTCGCCGTCGCCCGGACCGAGGGGCTTGCCGCAGCGGCGGACGAACGCTCCGTGACCCTGTACCGGATCGACGGTCGCGACCTCCACGTGGCGGGCACCGTCATCGTCGGCGGCATGATCCAGGACATGGTGTTCCTGAACGACAGTCGGGTCGCCGTCGCGACAAGGGGCGGCCACGCCCACCTGATCGACATCAGCGACCCCGACGCGCCCGGCGTGATCGATTCCGTGAGCGTGGAATCCGTGGCCGACGGACGGACCCTGCTCGCGCCCCTTCCCAACGGGTCCCTCGCCATTGTGGCAGAAATGGCCGGGCGCGCCTCGTTCACCGTAGTCGATCCCGACCTCAACGTGTGGCGGAACGTGCGTGTGCCTGCACCGCGTCTCTACGATGCCGTGGCCACCGATTCCCGGATCTTCCTTGCCACCGGTGACGAAGTGCTGGTGGCACCCATCTTCGGTAGCCCCCTCCTCATCCGGCTCACTCCCGGGTATGGCGAGCGCGGCGTGTACAGCCTCGATGCAGCCGCCGAGCGCGTCATCGTCGGCTTCATTCCCGGCGCCCATTTCTACCGGCTCGACCCGGGTGGGGAGCCGCGACGGCTTGCCACCGCGAACGGTACGTTGAACGCAACCGGAGCCTGGCAAGTCGTCCTCGCCGGCCCCGGTCCGGATGGCAACGCCACCGGCTTCCTTGCCGTGGACGACGCCGCGATCACGCTGTTCGACGGCGCGGGGGTGCGGGTTGCCTCCGCGCTGGCGCCCGCGGGCCTCATCGCATCCGGCGGAGGAGGATTCATCGCGAGTGACGGTTCCCGCATCGTCCTCGGCGATGCCGACGTCGAGAACGCCACGGTGGCCGTGGGAACGCCGGTCACCGCGGGCGCCGAAACCTGGTACTTCTCGAAGCCGGGCAACGCGACCGTGCTCGCCGCCGGCGGGCGGGAACTGGTGCGCGTCACGCGCGCCGATGACCCGCTCCTTGCCAAACGCGAAACCCTCCTGACGTTCGACACGGACGTGGAATCCGCTACGTTCGGCGACGGCCGCGGAGTCGTCCTGCTGGCGAACCGGACCCACACATGGGCCGTCATGGTCGAGGCGCGCAACGATGGGTCATGGATGGCCCGAGGGCAGATCGACATGCCCGGCGGCGGGCAGGTCGTGCTCGCCCACGATCGCGTGTACCACATGCCGATCCGCGAGGGCAAGGACCGTCGCGTCATCACGGTGCTGGATGTCTCCGACGCCGACACGCCGACTGTGGCCGGCGACTACCGTTTCGAGGACGCGGAGGAATTCGTGGCGAACTTCATGCGCCTCGCGAATGGCACCATCGCCGTCCCCGGACGCAATGGCCTGCTCGTTCTCGACGCCCATGACGCGGCCGCCATCACGCGCCTCGGAAGCATCGTCGCGCGCGGTGCGACGGACGTGATCGCCAACGACACGGGCGGGCTCGCCATCATGGAGGTCGGAGGTGTCCGCGGGATCATCGAGCTCGTCTGGCGGCCGACGCCCCAGGTGGTCGCGGTGAACGACCCCCTGCACACGCCCCACACGTTCTACAACCGGACGCATTACCTCGGCACGAGCCGTCAAGGCCACGCGGTGATCGCTCCGAACGTCTTCGACGCGGATCCCAACGCGACCCGGCACGTGGCTCTCGATGTTCCGGCCGTGGAGAATGCGTTCAGCATCGCGCGGCCCTTCGAGGGCGGGATGCTGGTGCTCACGCCCGGGAACGGACTCGCCTACTACGAGTGGCGGGACGGCGTCTGAACGAGGGCCCGGGATCCACCGAGCGGCACCGTTCGCAAGAGCCAACATTATAGGAGTCCACCCCGTTCGCCGCGAACGTGGCCCCCAAACGCGAGAACGTGACTGCGGCAGCAATCGTGAAAGAAGGCATCCAACCCGTGCTGCCCGGCGATCTCGTCCGCAACGAGGTTCTTCGCCACCTGGAACGATCCCGCGCTGACGGTCTCGAGGAATCCGAAGCGCTGCAACGGCTCTTCCCGCGGACCATCCTCGACGACGAAGTCCTGCGCATCGTGGGCGCGGCCCTCCTCTCCAGCACGAACCTGCTGCTCCTCGGCCCCCCCGGGTCCGGCAAGACGAACCTCGCCAAGGACATCCAGGACCTGTACCCGAAGGAGGTGCTCGCGGTCGCCGATTGCCCCGTGCAGGACGACCCGTTCTCCCTCGTGGACCCCGCGTTCGCCAAGATCGTCCCTCCCTGCCCCGTCTGCAAGGCCCGCCATGGGGAGGTCGGATTCCGGGAGCTCGGCGACTTCGACCCGGCCTCCGTGGATGCGGCCAAGGTTCCCGTGAAGCGCCTTCGACTCCGCGAAGGGTTCGGCATCGCCCGCATCCAGGGGTCCCCCGAGGTCTTCCCCGACTACCTCACGGGCGCCCTCAACCTGCGGAAACTCGAAGAGATCGGCGACCCCGAAAGCCCCCTTGTCCTCGAACCGGGGAAACTCATGCAGGCGAACCGCGGCGTCCTCTTCGTGGACGAGATCGGGAAACTCCCCCGCGGCACCCAGAACGTGCTCCTCCAGAGCCTGCAGGAGCGCATCGTGACCCCGAGCAAGAGCCGCGAAACCTTCCCGGCATCCTTCTTCGCGGTCGCCACCACGAACGTGGACGACCTCGACCTCATCACCGAGCCCCTGATCGGGCGCCTTGCAAGTGTCCTGGTTGATTTCAACGACGACCACCGGAACAATCGGCGCATCGTGGATTCCGGCCTCGCCGAGCGTGAAGGCAACGCGTACATCCCGCAAACCCTGCGCGAAGCGAGCGTGCACCTCATGGAACGCTGGCGGAAGACCGGTGGCGGAAGCGGCGAGCTGTCCGAAGTCGGATCCAACCGCACCATGATCGAGATCCTGCGCCGCGCCGAAAGCTACACCGCGCTCGCCGGGCGCTCCACCGTCACGCCCATGGACTTCCACCACGGGGCCCTGGACGCCATGCGCGGCCGCATCCGGGCGCGGAGCGCGGAAGGATTCAACGAGAACCGGGACGCGATCGAGGCGTTCGTCGCCAAGCACTGGAAGACGTGCGGCAACGACGCCGCCGAAACCGTGTGGTGCGAATTCTTCGTCGGCGAACTCAAGGAGGACAAGGCGGAAGGGGAACGCACCGTCCGCGAGATCCGCCAGGTATTGAAGCAGGACGTGGCGGCGGATACGGCGCTCTCCCCCAATTCCCCGTACCCGAAACTGCGGCGATTCGCGGCGTTCCTCGCGGGGAAAGGAGCCGAAGGGGCGCGCCCGGCGGACGCGGCCCTCTCCGATTTCGCGGCGATGGAATCGTTCGGGGCGTTCGAGGACACGAAGTAGGTCCGATGCGTTAGGTGTCCCGTCCCCCGTCCTGCGATCAGGGCAGGGCGATCGATTCCTCGTGACCGACCGTTTCCCCGGCTGCCCGGACCTCGAAGCCGACGGACGTCGAGAACACCAATGTGGGGGCACCGTATGCGGGGCAGCCGGAGGGGCATGCCGTGCCCACAATCAACGGAATGGGCCCGACCGATTGCTCCGTGGTGGCTGCGCTGTAGTGGGTGTCGCCGCCCTCGAATCCGAGGCCCACAATTCCCGCATCGTATTCGCCCACCTCGACGCCGCCCCCGTGGATCATCTGGGGCTCGACATCCGGCGTCTCAACCGGCACCGTCTCCGATTCGAGATCGACGGTTGTGATTCGATCGCCGCCGATGGTTTCCTCCTCCAGCGTCACTTCATGGATGCACAGGATTTCATCCGGACAATAGCGGGGTTGATGGTGGCCAGGCGTGGTGGCTTGCGGCGAATCCACCGGTTGATGATGTTCAGGGGTCGTGACCTCTTCGTTGATTCCCTGCATGCTGGGGCTCCACACCTGCGGGGTCCTCACCAGTGGCCCGCCCTGAAGCTGCATCTCGTGCGCTACAGTTTCGCCATCAACCGTGTGGGACCGGGCATAGTGCGTGGGTTCCCTGCCGCCTGCCTCGTAACACGCCGAGACACACACGAAGACTTCAGTGACGTCGTAGCCGAGGAAGCACGCTCCCACCTGCTTGTAGGCGACAATCACGCCGATGGCGCCGCACCCGTGCGTGGGATGCTGGCCGCCCAATTCGGCAATGCACAAGGAACTCTCATCGCCGATGTAGCACTCAAGAAACTTTCCGGAGTCGGCGGAGCCTTGGCCCGAGACGAGGACCGTCATCAACATCATGCTCATCGTGGCAAGAACCAAGATGCGTTTCATGCAAGGCGGCAAGAAACCGGGAACTTCACTTGGTCTTCGGGGTCCAATGTCTTTACTGTGACCTCCGAGCCTCATCGGCGCAGCGCCGGGCTCGGCCGGGGCGCTGCGCCGGGACGGCGTCACCAGGTTGGACGGTTCGTTCGCGGTTCGGGTCGGCCGATGGGATCCTCGTCGTTCGCATCGAGTCGCGACCGGTACGGGGACCGCTCCTTCGGCAGGTGTCCCTTGCCGTGGGCCTGTTCCTCGTGGCGGCGCAGTACCGCGAACGGGCTCTCACGCACGGGCGTCGCCGGCGCAGGGGCCACACCCTCGACGGGAATCGCGGCGACGCGGGCATGCTCCGCTTCCCGCGCGATCATCTCCTCCAGGATCTCCTCGAAGTCGCCGCGGAGGTAGTACTCCTTCACGTCGTTCCGGTGGCTCCGGATGAGGTTCATCTCCTCCAGCTTCGCCATGTGCCACGCGACCGTGCTCTGCGACAGGTCCGTGGCCTCCACAAGGCCACTCTGGCTGATTCCGGGGTGCTCGCGCATGATTTCGACAATGCGCCGCGTCGGCTCATGTTCGACGGCCGCGTACATGCGCTTCTCCACGTCCGTCAGCCGCTTCTCCCGCGTGAAATAGTGACGGCAGCGACCCTTCTTCACGGTCGTGACCAGGTCGAAGGAGCGCAGGATGTTCAAATGATACTTCAGCGTACTCGTCGGAATCGCCAGATCCCGGCCGATCTTGCCGAGATAGCTGCCCGGCTTGTCCGCCAGGTAGTCCATGATGCGTTCCCGAATATCGTTGTCCATCAATTCGTTCTTGTTCAGAAGTTTATGTGCACCGATGAGTCATCCCCCCGAGGCCACGCAAATGCGTTCGACAGTCCTTGGGCATATGGGCCATTTGCTCGCCTAACTACACCTCTTCATCAATATGGTACAAAGCCCGTGTGACGCACACCGCGTGGGGGGCCAGGCGGGCGGGGGGGCGGGGAGGCGCGTCGG
>JBFILE010000078.1:0-13012 GCA_041599855.1 Thermoplasmatota archaeon | reverse complement strand
TCGGTGGCGTCGTACACCTTCAGCATGTTCACGCCGACTTCGCTGATGATGGCGACGAGGCGTTTGCCACCGATCCATTCCGCCTGGATCTTGTGCATGTAGCCTTGTCCCGGATCCGCGTTCACCATGCCGCCGAGGACGGTGGGTGCGGTCGGGTCGGACACGTCGAAGGCGAGCCAACCTTCGAAGCCGTTGGCCACATACAGGATCGGCTTCTCGAGCTTCGCGTCATCAAGCACCGTCATGTCGTGGGGGCCGAGGGGGCCGCCGCCGAGGACGGGGTGGGCGGCGTTGCCGATGTAGGTCATGGTGCGGTTGGCGCCCTCTCCTTCCACCTGAAGGATGTAGACGCCGAGGTTCGAGTTCGGCGCGATGAACACCCAGTCGGTGTCGCCGATGCGGTGGGTGTCGATCATGTGGGTGTGGCCGTCCAGGCCCGTATCGCGGAGGCTGAACTCGGTGACGAGGGTCGGAGCTGCGGGGTCGGTGACATCCACCATGGCGATCCCGCTGCCGTACCCGACGAGGGCCGTGTCGGTGCTGTTCGGCATCCACTTCACGTCGTAGGCGGTCCCCTCGCGTTCGTACGCGCCCAACAGAACCAGGTTCAGCGGGTCGGTCGCGTCGATGATCTCGAATCCACCAAGCTGGTAGCGGGCCGAAACGATGCGGCCATCCCGCATGTCGATCTCGCCATGGAGCGATCCGTCGTTGGCGAGGAACGCTGCATCCAGCAGGTTTTCACTCGTGTCCTCTCCCACGGCCACGAGGCAGGGGATGTCGGCCATGAGGGCGGACAGATCGAGGTACGGGTCCACGGGGGTGGTGACCGCCGCGGGTTCCGAAATGTCATCCACGGACGGAGCGACGCATCCGGCAAGACCGATGGTCAGGGCAATCATGAGTGGCATGAGGCGCGGCGCGGCAGGCATGATGGCCGCGAAAGCGGGCGGGTTCATTACGCTTTCCTGCACAAGCCTTCCCATCCTGAATTGGTGGCTCCCGCGTATCCCGTGCATGGCCGGGGGGCCGTGCTACGGCTTGGCGGGCGATTGGGCCGTCGGGCGGAAAGGAAACCTTCACGTCAAGGAGCCGTTCTCGGGACGGCAGGTCTTCCCATGTCCTCCTCCCTCCTCCTCAAGACTCTCGAAGGTGAGAAAGGCCGCGTCATCGTCGTCGTCACGGCCGACGCGCGCACCTTCCGCGGCGTCCTCATCGACTGTGATGAATCCGCCGTGGTCCTGGACGACGCCGTCGAAGGCAGCGTCCAGAACACGGATGCGTGGTCCACCGTCACCATGGGTGACGCCATCGCGGAACGCATCCCGGCGCCCACGGGCTCCACCGTCTTCCAGCGCCACGGGTCCAAACGCCAATGGCGCCTCCACCGCGTCCTCATCCGCGTCTCGAACGTGAACCGCGTCTGGGCCGTGGATGCCGTTCTCGAACCGGAGAAGGCGAAGGCCGCCCCGAAGGCGCGGAACGCGTGAGCGGGCCCTGCCCTCTCCCTCTATTTGTCACGTGGGCGGGGCGCCGATGGCGCCCGTTGCCCGAACCTCCTTTTCCATGGCCGCCGCGGGTTGGCGCGGGCCTTTTCGATGGCCGCGCCATGATCGGCGGGCCCATGTTTCCTGCATGTCGGGCCTGCGCAAGGCCCGCCGGCCGCGTCGGACCGGATCGGCCCGGAACCGGACCCGCGGACCCCGCGCCGTACCGGTGAATAGCTTGCAGGGCAACCGGCCAACCGGCCCTCCGGATTTCGTCCGAAGCTATTAATAGGGCCTGGCGGTTGTAGCCGCCGCGTCCCCTGTCGGAACGCGAGGGCCTGCGGCCGGAATCTTGCCGGGCGCTGTGAGTCCGAGTACCAACGGCAGGAGACGTGGAGAGCGCTCGATGTCGCCCTTTCGGGAGCGATTGACGGCCACACTCTTTCCATTTGATCTGGAGGAACCTTAGATGGCGGAAAAGCCCCACATGAACCTCGTCTTCATCGGCCACGTTGACGCCGGGAAGTCGACAACCGTTGGCCGAATTCTCCTTGACACGGGCACCATTGAAGCCCACGTTATCGAGAAGCTGAAGAAGGAAGCCGAAGACAAGGGTAAGGGCGGCTTCGAATTCGCGTACGTCATGGACAACCTCAAGGAGGAACGTGAGCGCGGTGTCACCATCGACATCGCCCACAAGAAGTTCGTGACGAACAAGTTCTACTACACGATCATCGATGCCCCCGGTCACCGTGACTTCGTCAAGAACATGATCACCGGCGCGTCCCAGGCGGATGCCGCTGTGCTCTGCGTGAGCGCGGTCTCCGGTATCGAGGCGCAGACGAAGGAACACGTGTTCCTTTCCCGTACCCTCGGTGTCGAACAGCTCATCGTGTACGTCAACAAGATGGACGCGCTGCAGCCCGCCTACGATGAAGGCAAGTTCAACGCGCTCAAGGAAGACGTCCTGAAGCTCATCCGAACCGTCGGCTACAAGCCCGACAACACGCCGGTCGTCCCGGGCTCGTCCTACAAGGGCGAGAACGTGGCCAAGAAGAGCAGCGAACTCGGCTGGTACAAGGGCCCCGCCCTTCTCGAAGCCATGGACTCCCTCAAGGAGCCGACGAAGCCCACGAACCTCCCGCTCCGCCTCGCGGTGCAGGATGTGTACTCGATCACCGGTATCGGTACCGTGCCCGTCGGTCGTGTCGAAACCGGCCTCCTGAAGGTCGCCGACAACATCATCTTCGAGCCCTCCCACGTGACGGCCGAAGTGAAGTCGATCGAGATGCACCACGAAATGCACCAGCAGGCGGAACCCGGCGACAACGTCGGTTTCAACTGCCGTGGTGTCGGCAAGAAGGACATCCGCCGCGGTGACGTGGTCGGCCACACGGCGACCCCGCCGGCCGTGGCCCGCACCTTCACCGCGCAGGTCGCCGTTCTGAACCACCCGAGCGTCATCGCGCCCGGGTACACGCCCGTGTTCCACATCCACACGAGCCAGATCGCGTGCACCTTCGAGGAGATCCAGAAGCTCATCGACCCCAAGACCGGCCAGCCCGTCGCGAACCTCGAAGGGCAGGTCAAGGACGGCGTCGTCAGCTTCCTGAAGACCGGGAACATCGCGGTCGTCAAGATCCGCCCCACGCGCCCGATCTCCATCGAGCGCAGCAAGGACATCCCGCACATGAGCCGCTTCGCCATCCGTGACATGGGTACGACCGTGGCTGCCGGGCTGTGCCTGGAAATCGAAGCCAGGTAAGTGCTTGGCTTCCATGGGCCGCGGCGTGTCCGCGGTCCGATTCTTTTTTTTGTTCTTGGATCGCGTCAGCGTGAGCCGCGTCGCTGTCGCGAAGGACGCGCGGAGCGCGAGCGTGCCGGAGGCACGCGGTCCTTTGCGAGAGGACCAGCGCGAAGCGTTGGTCTGTATCCGCGACATGGGTACGACCGTGGCTGCCGGGCTGTGCCTGGAAATCGAAGCCAGGTAAATTTGCCAACGGCTTCGATTTGCAGGCAAGGACGTGCCTTGGCACGTGTGCGCCTGGAAATCGAAGCCAGGTGATTCTACCGACGGCTTCCGGGGGAGCGACTTGTCGCGCCCCTTCCTTTTTGCATTCTGATTGTTGATCAGCGTGAGCCCTGTTTCTCTCGCGAACCTTCTTGGTCGGCTGCGTCCCTGCCCGCTCCATGCGCGTCGTCCGCCCAGCGCCGATCCTACTCGGCATTCTCCTGCTCCTCACCCCACTCGCCTCCGCCCAGCTTGCGCTGCCGGCAGGCGTGAACCACAACTACGCGACCATGGAGCAGGAGCTCCGCGACCTCGTCGCCCAGAACCCGGACGTGGCGACGATGACGATCCTCGGGAAGAGCGTCCGCGGCCTTGACCTCTGGCGCATCGACATCGCCGACTTCGCGGACCCCGCTTGGGAGGCGGCGCCGGCGATGCTCGTGGATGGCGGCCACCACGGCAACGAGGTGAGCGGCATCCAGGCGGCATTCCTCGTGGCCCAGCACTACATCCTGGAGGCCGCGAAGGATCCCTCGATCCTGGACGGCAACCGCATCGTCGTCGTGCCCGCCGTGAACCCGGATGGCTGGGTGCAGCCGTCGCGGACCAATGCGAATCAGGTGAACCTGAACCGGAATTATCCGTGGATGTGGGACGCGCGCGGCACGGACCCGAACGTGGGGGGCGGCAACTACGCGGGCCCCTCCGCCGGAAGCGAGCCGGAGACGAAGCTCATGATGGCGCTCATGGGCGAGTTGAACCTCTACGCGTACGTGTCCTACCACTGCTGCGGTCCCGAACCGGGCGGCGAGGTCGTGCTCCCGTGGTCCGTGGAGAAGGATGGGCCGAATCCTGATCAAGGCGTTTACGACACCTACCTCGCAAAGCTGGAATCGGCCCACGGGGTCCTCGGACGCGACCCGAGCGGCACCGGGGAAAGCATCGCCCACGCCCTCGGAAACCTGGGCGTCTTTGCCATTTTGCCGGAAACGCAGCCGGAGGCGAACCAGCCGGTGTCGGCGGAGGGGCCGGACCGGTTCAAGGAGCAGGTCGGTATCACTCTCTTCACCTTCGAGAACCTGCGGCGGCTCGGTGCACATCTCGTCCACGACGAGGCGGCCGACACCATCACAAACGTTGGGTGGGCGCCGGCCCTGAACGCGACCATCGAAGGCCTCCCGGTCCCGGATTGGATGCCCGGTGACGTGCGCGCGGTCACTGCAGCCGCCTGTGGCGACGTCGTTTACGAGCGCATGCAGAACGGCGCCGGATCCCGCGCCATCGAGACCGTCAAGATCCGGCCCATTGGACACTGCGCAATCCTGAAGGGGGACGCGCTCATCGCGGACGCGGAATCGATGTTTGATGTGCCCGGATTCCCGGTGGGGCTCACGCTCCTCGCCGCGGTCGGCCTTGGCGTCCTTCGCCGTCGAGCGTGAGCGTGGACATGGCCCGTTCCGTGCCGAAGGAACGGTTCCTCGCCGAGCGGGACTCGCCGCGCGGGAATCCTTGGCTGGCGCGCGTCCGGGTTCACGTGCGGCGTCGTCGGTCCGCCCGCCGCCGGTACCTGCGGACGAGCGCGTTCCCGATCGCGTCCTTGACTCGATGGGGCCCGAACCCCCACTGCATGCACCGTGCGGGATCCGGATGTGCAACGGTCTTCGCGATGAGCCACGAGAATCCGCGGTCGCCGAGGGTTTCCCAGATCAGGCGGTTCGACCAACCGGCGCGCACATGGGGAAGGACGTCCGCTTCCAGCAGGGCAGGGTACGCCTCGCCCGTGAGAAGGCTCTTGGCTGCGAGGTGCCCGCTCGTGATGGCATTCCGGATGCCGAACCCCCACATGGCATCCTGGAAGCCCGCGGCTTCCCCCACGACCATGCTGTCGCCCGCGTGGGAGCGGGGTTCCAGGAACAGGGTGCCGGCCCCGGAATAGAACCGCGCACCCGGTGCGTCGATGTCGAGTCGGTCCCCCGTCAACTCGGAGAATCGCGCCACCGTGGCCTGAAGCCGGGGGCGCCAGTCGCCCACGTGGTTCGGCATGAACGTGGCCACCGTGGCCTGCCCATTGTCCACGAGGTAGTACGCGTACCCGAGGGGTGCGGCCCGCTTGTCCACCATGCCGTAGGCGCGGTCCGCGGCGTCCGTCGGGAACGTGTACCCGACGACGAAACCGTCGCCGCGGGCCGGACCGGTCGCGAGGATCGCGGGTCCGCCGGTCACCGCCGCCGCGGCCTTGGGGTCGATGCGGGAGCGGGTACGGATCTCGACGCCGAGTTCGAGGGCCTGATCCCGGAGGCCGCGGTCGAGGCTGCCTTCGACGTCGCCACGGCGCACGAGGTAGAAGAGCGGGCGCCGGGTGCGGGCCACATGGGCGGTGCCGCGGGAGTCCAGGTAGGTGGATGTCTTCCGGGGCGCCGCCACGAAGCGGGTCGTGTCGATGCCCAGGTTCCGGAAGCCCTCGATGACGTCCACGTCCCGGGACCAGTTCTCCAATCCCTGATGGTCGCCGTTGAAGCGGCCGCCCACTTTCGCGCGGGCTTCATGGACCACGACCTCCCGGCCCGCTTTGGCGAGGGTGACGGCGGCGGAGAGGCCCGACGGCCCCGCACCCACCACCGTCACCGGGCGCGACGGGTCCACTTCCGGGGCCATTGCCACGGGAGGCGCGAATGGGGTCTATTACCGTTACGTTGCTTTTTTTCTCCATCGTGGCGGCGGCACCCGGCGGTGCCGGCAGCTGCGGGCGGGGCGTACCGGGGGTCCAATGACATGAACGGCAGGCTCGGATGGCGCTTGTTCGGGGCGTTCATGGTCAGGTCCTCCGGATCGCTTCATTGAACGTGGAGGTCAACGGAGTCGCCGTCAGGTGATCCGCCATCGCCATCCCACGAGGGTCAACCACTGGGTGATCCTGCCATCCAGCATGGAGCACATTGCCAACCAGTACGCTCGCGCCATGAACAGGCAAGGATCGCCCGGGAATCGCCCGGTGCCCCAGAGCGCTTGGGAATCTATATTCACCATGGTACGTGTTAACACACGGGGAACTATGATGACCGAAGCTTGGGTTCTCATCGATGCAGTACCGGGACAGGAACACAGGGTCCTCCAATTCCTGGACAACCTGTCCCACGTCCACGACCGTCGGCTCGTCCACTACGGCCACTTCGACTTCCTCGTGAAGGTCGACGGGTCGAACCATGCGGCCGTGCAGGGATTCATCATCTCGAAACTGCGCTTCGCGCCCGGCGTCGAGAACGTCCGTGAGATCGAGGACAACGAGGTGCCGAGCGTCCTCGCGACGGCCGCCGGCGCCTGAGGTCCCATTGCCCCAATCACGGGGCATATCCCACGGGGGGTCGAACAGCATGCCATGACCAAGGGCCGGCTTGACGCCCGGAGTGTGCGATTCTCGCAGGGAGCGACAGCGCTCGTGGCCGGAGCCGCATTCCTCGTGGACGCGCGCATCCTCGTGCCCATCCTCGCCGTGCTCCTCACGCTGCCCGTCCTCGCCGGCCCACGCGCGAACCCATGGGGTCACGTCTTCCGCGTGATGGTCGTCCCGGCGGCTCGCCTTCAACCGGCGACGAAATGGAAGGCGCCGCAGCCGGTGCGATTCGCAAACCTCGTCGGCGCCGTGTTCCTCGCCGCTGCAACAGTCCTCCTCTACACAGCCACGTCCTCCGTCGCGGCTGCGGTGGCCTGGGCCCTCGTCCTCATCGTCGCCGGCCTTGCGCTCCTTGCCGCGGTCACCGGCCTCTGCGTCGGGTGCGAAATCTACGTGATCGGCGCGCGGCTCACGGTCTCCCGCAGCGAGCGATCCGGGTGACCGCCGTGATCGAGCGATTCCTGATCCTGCTTGCCGTCCTCGCCCTCGTCGCGGCCGCGGCGCTCGTCCGCCACAGGGTCCGGGCCGCATCCCCCGCCGCCGTCGACCAAGCCCGCATCGATGCCCACGACGTGCCCGGCGGCCTCGATGCACCGCTTACCGCACTCATCGTGAAAAGCCGGTTCTGCCTCGCGTGCGACGAGGCCCGGGAAATCCTGCGTGTCACCATCCCCGAAGTCCCCGTGCGGGTGGTCGATGTGTCCGAGGCCCCGCATCTGGTGCGCGCCCTCAACCTGCAGGAGACTCCGACCACGGTACTCCTTGATCAGGAGGGGCGCGTGCGGGATCAATCGGTGGGCGTTCCCGATCCGGAAGCGATCTGGCTCGACATGCGCCGCGTATGGGTGCAGCTGGAAACGGAGGGTCGCATCGCTCGCCGCGGATCGATTGCCAGGAAAAAGGAAGGAACGCCGGACGCGGGATGACCCGCGCCCGGCCGGACGTTTCGGTTGCTGCTTTTCGGGACCTCGCGCCATGCGAGGACCCCTTGATGTCGTCAGTGGTCGTGGGACATCTGGGTGTGCGGCGTCACTTCGTGGACGGGGTGGGATTGTGTCACGAATCCCTTCACCTCGATCTGGTAGTGCTGGGAATACAGCACCACCTGCGGAGCATCGACCACGAACTCATAGTGGCCCGGGGCGGCATCGCCGAGGCGGATCTCCCCCGGGCCTTTCGTGTACGCCACTTCGTTGCCTTCGGGGTCGTACACGGTGAGACGCAGGCCCTGGCCGAGGGCGCCTTCGCTCGCGTAGAATGCGATGATGAGTTCCTCGGTCGGCTGGTCGACGAAGGTCTCGTGGCTGCGGCTGGATTCGCCGAGGATGTAGAACCCGCCATCGAACCAGTCGAAGAACATCATCCAACCGTTCATGGGGTTCCATTCACCGTACTCGACACGCATGTCGAGCGTGTACGAGGTGCGTGTCGTCGCGGGACTCACGGGTTCGAGGGTGACGACGTACTCGCCCCACATCATGAGGTCGCGGCCGGACCCGACGAGGGTGGCCTTGCCCGTCGTTTCCACCGAATCGATCACGCCCCATCCGGGGTCACGGAGCGTGACCCGCACGCCGTCCCGGACCGGCAGGCCGCTGGTGCTGAGGTCCACGGTGATCACCGGCGAGTGATCCGGGCTTTCGAGGGGGATGAAGGTGGTGTGGTACTCGTTCAGGCCGAGGGTGCCGGACTCGTGGGACTCGTGGTTCCCGGGCGCCGGCGGCACCGGCGGATCGCAGCGGGAATCCGTGCTGCACGGGGGCGGGCAGTCCGCTTCCTTCGGGCAGGGCGGCGGCGGGCATGCGTACCCTTCCGTCGTGCTGGATTCGGCATAATGCCCGTCCGACGCGGGTTCCGGCTGGGCTTCGCACGGGGGTTCGACGGGTCGGGGCCATGATTCCACATGGATGAGGGTTCCGTCCTTCGCGCTCACACGTGCCGACGCGTAGAATCCCATGTCGGAGGCCTTGGTGACATGCCACTCGGCGCCCTTCTCGCCGGAGGCGAGCATCATCACGGTTCCGTGGACGGGGTGCTTGGCCCCGTAGGTCGCGAACACGGGGTTGCCGAGGGCCTTGGCCACGGCGTGGGCGGATCCGTGGAACGGGTCCCCGATGAGCAGCGGGCCGTAGTACGTGGGCGCGAAATCGTGGGTGAACATCGCTTCGGCGTACCGGATCGCGCCGTCGCCGTCCACGGCCACGAAGAAGGTCTCCACGTCATCGGGCGCCTTGTAGAGGTACGTCCACACGATGGCGAGGCCGTTCCCCGGCGTCGGGTCCGCGCTCACGTCCCATGCGATGGGCGGATCGATCATGCCACGGGGGAATCGCCCTTCGGAGCCGATGACGCCGATCAGGCCCGCCTCCGGGTTCCATTCGAGGGATCGCGCATTCGCGGTCGCGAAATGCGCTTCCGCATCCGCCTCGACGGGCGGGAGGTCGGTCACGCTTCCGCTTCCTTCGCTCGTGACGACGGCGAGGGCGACCCCGGACACCATGCCAAGTCCGAGGATGAGCGCCAGCATGCGTACGTGCATGGGCCGATCGACGGTCGATGGATGTAAAAGGCTATTGGTCGCGACTCGAAAGTATCCAGTCCGGTACCTGTCGTCAACCGTCGACAAAAGTCGGAGGGCCGCCCCGCCAATGGGCGGGGTCGGCGTCCGGCATCAGCGTTCGATGTTCTTCACGATCGCCTGGCCGAATTCGCTGCACTTCACCGGGTCGACCCCGTCGAGTTGGCGCGCGAAGTCGTACGTGACGATGCGGGAGGCCACGGTCTCCTCGAAGGCTTCGTAGACAAGGTTCGCGGCTTCCTTCCATCCGAGGTGCTCGAGCATCATGGCACCGGACAGGATGACGCTTCCCGGGTTGACCTTGTCCTGTCCCGCGTACTTGGGGGCGGTGCCGTGGGTGGCTTCGAAGATGGCGAAGCCGGCACCGATGTTGCCGCCGGGCGCGATGCCGAGGCCGCCGATCTGGCCGGCAGCCGCGTCGGACAGGTAGTCTCCGTTCAGGTTCGTGGTGGCAAGAACCGAGTAGTCCCCGGTGCGCGTGAGGAGCTGCTGGAACATGTTGTCCGCGATGACATCCTGCACGAGGATCTTGCCGTCGGGCTTCACGCCGCCGTGCTTCTCCTGGACTTCCGCCCACGTGACGCACTGGTCGCGGAATTCCTGCGTCGCCACTTCATAGCCCCACTGCATGAAGGCGCCTTCGGTGAACTTCTGGATGTTCCCCTTGTGGATGAGGGAGACACTCGGGAGGTCGTTGTCGATGGCGTACTGGATGGCGGCACGGACGAGGCGCTTGGAGCCCTCTTCGCTCACGGGCTTGATGCCGAGGCCGACGAGGTTCCCGCGGAACTTGCCGGCGGGGACCCGGAGTTCATCGGTGAGGAACTTGCGGAGCTTGTCTCCGTCGGGCGTCCCGCTCTGGAATTCGACACCCGCGTACACGTCCTCGGTGTTCTCGCGGAAGATGACGATGTCCATGTTCTCCGGGTTCTTCACGGGGGCCGGGACGCCGTTCGTGTAGAACACGGGGCGCACGCACGCATACAGGTCGAGTTCCTGCCGGAGCGCGACGTTCAGGCTGCGGATTCCCTTCCCGGTTGGCGTGGTGAGGGGGCCCTTGATGCCGACGCGGAACTCGCGGAACGCGTTGAACGTGTCCTTGGGGAGGTACTCGCCGTACTTCTCCATGGCCGCATCGCCTGCGAACACCTGGAACCATGCGATCCCCTTCGCACCACCGTACGCCTTCTTGACGGCCGCGTCGAGGACGGGCTGGGCCGCGGCCCAGATGTCGGTGCCGGTGCCGTCGCCCGCGATGAACGGAATGATCGGGTGGTCGGGAACGCTGAGTTTACCGTTCTCGTAGCGGATCGCCTCGCCCGACGTGGGCGGCGTGATCTTCTCGAATGAAGCCATGAGCGGGATCCTCCGGGGACACCGTGCCGTCGAACGGTCGGTGCGGGGCCGTCGCGGATTCGTCCCGTGGTCTAATAGTTTGCGTCCGACCGCGGGGAGGAGAACCACACGGCGGAGTCCACGGTGCCCACGCCGATGAGTATCAGGCCGTATCCGAGGAGGATCAGGTTCACGTAGGTCGAGTGTTCGACGGAGATGCCGCTCACCCACCGGACCGCATGCGCCTCGGAGACGGCGATGATGCCGCCGATGATCATTAGGAGGCCGACGCGGAACCGGGCGATCCGTTCGCCGAGTCGGTCCACGCTTCGCTGGGCGAGTGCCGGGGATCGGAATGCGTACCCGAACGCGAATGCGAAGAACGAGGTCACGACTGCGAGGCCGAGTTCCAGCAGGATGCCGTTCACGAAGCGGTCCTCCGGTTGTCGGCGGGGGCTGCGATGGCCTGCGTCCACGTGGCACTGGCGAGGGCCAACGGACCGAGGAGGAAGACGGGGTACGCAACAAGGTTCAGCCAATGGGACAGGTGTTCATGGCCCACGTATTCGGTGATGCGTGCGGCGATGACGAACGTCATCCCGATCATGATGGCGATGATCCCGAGCCCGACCCGGGGCGCGTTGCGGCGCATGTTCTCCAAGGATTGCTTCGCACGTGCTGCCGTGACAAACGAGAGTGACCATGCCGCGAAGTGCCCGGCAAGGAGCACGTCAAGTACCGGGAACAGTGTCGTCATCGATTCGATCGGTCATACCCCCGTCGGGACTTGTCCGACCGCGGTCACCCATGTCCCGACCGGGTCGATCAAGTCGCATGGTTGACATTCCGTTGCATCGGCTACTTAACGATTCGCCCGGGTGCCTTGGGCCTCCTTTCCCCGCGCATCACGCCGGGCTCGTCCACAACGGTTAAAAATGGCCAACCGTTGTCCCGGCCCGACCCCCATGACGGCTCCGCGTCTTGTGCCCCTGCTCATCCTGTTCGCGCTTCTTGCCTCACCCCTCGTGGCCCCCGCGACCGCCCAGGATTCCCTCGTCCGCACCGACGTGTACGAAGGAGTCGAATTCCGCTGGTTCGTTGCGAACGAGACGACTGCGTCCACCATGGATGCGGAACCCATCGCGAACGGGAGCCGGGGGAACGACCACGCGTTCCTGCTTGGTGTGACGCCCCTCGCGAACGGGACCCACGCGAATGCCACGTGGTCCGTGGACGTGACGTTCGAGTTCGGTCCCGGGATCGAGGCGACCATCTTGTCCGCGTCGCGGGCGAACCTCACGAACACGTCCTCCGTGGTCATCCCGGTGCCGTTCCACGTGAATGAAACCGCGGTGGCGGCGCCGGTTGCCATCGGCTTCTCCGCGAACCTCACGCGGTTCGATTCCGACGGGAACGCGACCGCCCTCGGGACCATCACCGGGAGCGTCATCTTCACCATCGTCGAGCCCGCCGTGGTCCTCCCGCCGCCGGGCCCCATCCCGACAGAGCCCACGAACTGGCCCCTGATCATCGGCGGCGGCGCAGCCGTTGTCGCCGTGGGTGGCGGCGCCGTCGTCCTCTATCGTCGCTCCCAGCGCCCGAAGGTCCAGCCGCGGTCCCGCGTGCTCCAGGAGATGCAGCTTGAACCGCGCATGGAGAAACTGGAGAAGAAGCAGGAGACGTCCGAGGAGGCCCGCGAGGAGATCCAGGAGATCCAGGAACAGATCCGTGCCACGGAGCAGGTCCGGGTCCGCAACCGGGACTACATGATCACGGAAGCGAAGCGCGATGACATCGTGAAGCAGATCGGCCTTCTGCGCAAGCGCAAGGAGATGGGCGGTCTCACCGAGCACCAGTTCAACAAGATGATGGAGAAGAAGGAAGCGGCGCTCGAGGCCGCGGAACGCGAACTCGAGAACTTCGACGAGTGATCGGTCATGCGATTGCGGGGGCCCGTTCGGCGGGAATCGCGATCCCGCGACCCTTCGGCGTGCTCGTCCCTGCCTTGGATGCCCCGGGGCTCACGCCGGCGGGCCTGTGGCGGGGTTGTCCCAGTTCCGGGGCGTCCCGGGCATGACGCCGGCGGGGCTGAGGCGGGGTTGTCCCAGTTCCGGGGCGCCCGGGGCATGACGCCGGCGGGCCTGTGGCGGGGTTGTCCCAGTTCCGGGACGCCCGGCGGATGACGCCCGCGGAGCCCCCTTTAGCCAATC
>JBFILE010000077.1:0-13017 GCA_041599855.1 Thermoplasmatota archaeon | reverse complement strand
TGGGCGCCCCACGCCGGCGACCGTCGGGAGGAAAACCCTTCCCGGAAGGGTCGAGTCCCGGCGGGAGCACTCTTGTGTCCTTTTCGTTTGCCACCCTGCGCATGGTGCGGGGTGTGGCTCGCTTCTTCGATGTCGGGGCCGCGGGCCTGTCGCGCACCGTCCTTGGCGTTCGGTGAGGCTGCATCGGGGGTCGGGTCGGGCCGATAGCTCCGGTGCGTGGGATCGGGATTCTTCTCCGATCCCTGGTGCCTGGCCGGGTTCTGCCCCCGCGAGCACCCGCACTCTTTTTCCATGATCCGTGTCCCATGATTCCTGGAGTATTCCTCATGGCTGATCCGTCCACGGACACGCGCACGCGAAGCATGACCCTAGCCTTGTTCAAGCGGCCCCTCATTGCCACGGATTTCACGCCGGCCGTGCGGGATGAGGTCCGGTTCGCTCGTCACCTTGCGGCTTCGGATGCCGCGTTTGCTGCGGTGCATGTCGTGCCTCCGCTTCCGTTCCTCAGCCAATTCGGGCGGCAGGGCCGGGAGCACGTCGAGTCCTTGGTCGCGGAGCGTCTCCGCGCCGCCGAGGCGCGCGTGGATGAGGTCGTGTCGGATGCGGATCTGGATGCGGTGGTGATGACGAGGGAGGGGAGTGTGGCTGCGGAGGTCGTGCATGCGGCGGCGGCGCATGACGCGGACGTGATTGTCATCGGGGCCGGCCGGCACCCGATGCGGGAACGGTTGGGGATCGGTTCGAATGCGCGGGCGATCCTCCGCGCGGCGGATCGTCCCGTTCTCGTCGTCCACGGTTCCCGGGAGGTGCGGCGGATCGCGGTGGCGACGGATTTCTTCGAGTCTTCGCAGGGGGCGGCGCGCCGCGCCCGGGCCATTGCGGAGGAACGGGGTGCGGATCTCGTCGTGTTCCATGCGGTGGATGTGGCGGCGTGGTCGTATGCGCCCGCGTACGAGGGGACGCCGACGCCGGTGGTGGATCCGGCGAAGGTGTTGCAGTGGAGTCGGCAGAATCTCCACGAGTTCAACTCCGAGTACATGGATGGACGCGCGGAGGAGGAGATCGTGGAGTGGGATGGCATGGCCCGGATCGTGGGCTTCCTCGAGAAGGCGAAGATCGATCTCGTCGTCCTCGGCACCCATGGCCGCGGCGGATTCGAACGGGTGCTGCTCGGTAGTTTCGCGGAGGCGTTGGCGACGCGCGCGACGTGTCCGGTCCTCGTGGATCGCGCATGAATGCCCCGTTGTCGGTGGGTGATCCGTGCTCGGGCCGCGGGCGGGACGGCGAGGAGGAATCGAAGGGTCCTGGTGCGGGGATCGTGGGCCGCCGGGAGGCGTGGCTCTGCCGCGTCCGATGACGCTTGGCTCTTCGGCGACGGCGTCGCAGCTTGCCAACGCTGAAGTGCCGACGTGGCGTACCGCGGCATCGTGGACGTGCGGGACCGCTTCGCCGAGGAGTACGCTCGCCTCAACGCCCGGGTGTACGCAGGGCGCCTGCCGACGTTTCCGGGCGTCGTCCTCACGAACGCCACGCGAACATTGGGCGCGTGCAGGGTTCGTCGGGACGGAGTGCTGGAGCCGTTCCGCATGAGTCGACATGTGACGAATCCGGACGTGATCGCGGACACGATCCGGCACGAGATCGCCCACGCGGCCGCGATCCTCCTTGATGGTCACCGCGGCCATGGCGTCGTGTGGAAGCGGCATGCGGTCCTTTGCGGGGCGCGTCCGGAGCGCGTGAATCATCAGGATCCCGGCATCGCGAAGCCCCCGGTGGCGTGGGTCGTGTGCTCGGGATGTGCGAAGGAAACCGCGTACCATCGCATGAGTCCGGTGCTGCGGGCCCCGGAGCGGTTCCGCTGCCGCGCTTGCAGCGGGTCGCTCACGGTGCGTCCGAATCCGGCGAGCGGGCGCACCATTCCCCCGCCCCGAGCTCCCGTGGCTGTGGTCGCTTGTCGGCCGTGTGGGTGGACGCGACCGTACTATCGTCGCTCGGCGGTGGTCACGCGCACATCGCGGTACCGTTGTTCAACGTGTGGGACGGGGCTCGTCCGCGTGGATACGACGTCGTGAACAAGGGCATCACTTCCGGGCCCCGTGGAGCCGGACCTCGGCCGGATCCTCCTTGGACACCTGCCTGATGAGTTCCGCGTCATCCGCTTCGATGGCGGCTGCGGATCGGAGGATTTCGACGACGTCGGTTTCCGGGATGATGACGAGGCCGGCGCGGTCCGCGTACACGGAGTCGCCGGGCATGATTGTGACTGCGTCGAAGACGACGGGCACGTTCACGGCGTGGGGCACCATCACGCCGCCCCCGATCACGGTTTCGCCGCGGCAGTACGTGATGAAATCGTACTCCCGGATCTCGTGGAAGTCGCGGAGACGACCGTCCGCAAGGAGGCCCGCGAGGCCGTTCGATTGGAGGCGACTCACCTTGGTGCCGCCGGCGAGGGTTTCGGCTGTGCGTCCATGACTCGTCATGACGAGCACTTTCCCGGCTCCGTTGCCGCCGACCGCTTCGTAGAACATGCGGGCATAGTTGTTCGCACCTGCCGTGTCGTGGACGTCCGCTCGCTTCGGCACGAACGCCATGGTGACGGCTTGCCCGAACAGCACGCGGTCCGGCGTCGGGGTGACGAGGTCGATCACGTGTGCGCGGTGGCTCGCGCCATGCTTCTTCTTCACGGCGTCGGTGAGGCTTGCGCTCGTCACGCGCGCGAGCAGGTCGCGCCATTCCGGAGGCCCGGCCGAGGACATGGGGGTCCATGGGGGCGCGGCGTCGTAAAATGGTCGCCTGCCGCGAGCCTCGCAGGTGCGTGGCCGGCGGACGATGGAACCCTGCCTTGGAAGGGATGGTTCACCATGGCTGTTTCGGGGACACGGATCCTCATGAAACGGGGGCATGTCCCCGGACTTCCGGCGGCCGGGGACGTGGCGGGTCCGGGAAGGATGCGAAACGGATGCGCCCCGTGGCCACGATGTCCGTGGCGGGCGAAGTGCGCCTTCGTCGCGGACGGATCGAGTGTCGACGCGTCCGCGACGGGCGCCCAGGGGCGCTCCCGTCCGTCAGGGCGGGAGAGGGATGGCGCGGAACCCCCGGGAGAGGGGGCTTGGGGGTTGGCTGGGGGTACGGGTCGAAGGGTCCGGGGGTTCCGCGGTCGGGTCCGCGGCATGATCGGGACCATTCCCGACCACGGTGCCGCGGGTGCATTCATCGCGAGGTGGCTTCACCGGAGCGCCGGGTACCTGCGCACGAGGTCCATGCGGCTCCAGGCTTTCCCGAATCCCCACGTGTTCCCGGCGTTCGTGAGAGCGAGTCCCACGAGGACGGCGGCGTACACGATGTGGTCGTCGAGGAACGGATGGTTCGTCTTCGGGAGGGCCGCGGACCACATGAGGAGCATCATGAGGACTCCGCTCACGGCTGCGACACGCATGCCGATCCCGAGGATGAGCGCGAGGCCGATCCCGAGGAGGCCGAGCATGAAGAGCCAGTCCACGAACACGTTGCCCGCCATGGCCTGGAACGTGGATGCGAAGGGACCGCTCGTCCCGAACTTCAGGAATCCGAGGGTCGGGCTTCCGCCTGCGATCCAGGCTTTCTCTGCGGCGGTCGCGTAGCCGAGGCCGAAGGTCTTGTCGAGGAAGGCCCAGAGGAAGATGGCGCCGAGGGAGATGCGGGTGACGGCCCATGCGTACATGGCGGCGCCCGGTTTCGGCGAATCGTGGTCGTTCGTGTGGCCAAGGTCCTGATGTTTCCTGTAATCGTATGTGGTTGCGCCCATGGTTGTTCACCTTGAAGCCGGCACCACGGTCGGTGCCTGCAGGGTCATCTGTGCGTCAAGAGGGCTTCCTCCCTTGTCCGATTCCGTGTCGTGATAATCACTCGCATGAACCATCCCGGGCCTCATGATCCCTTGAGTCGAAGGGAGACTGAGGAATCTGATCATGCCCCCTCCCACCGACCCCGTTTCGCCGGCTTCGACGCCGAACCGACCCGCAGCTTTGCAGGATGCGCCTACGCGCTCCCGGAGCGCACCCATGGCATCCGTCGCGTTCGTCGTCGCCCGCTTCCCTGAGCGACTCGTCGAATACCATCATCCCGCGCGCCACCTGCCCCCGTTCGTGCCCGGGAGCGTGCCCGCGCTCGAAGCGTGCGACCTGGGGTCGCGGGCGGCCCGGCGTCTGCTCCGGGATCTCGCGGACCGCTACGGTATCGACGAATGGTCCCGGGAATCCTTCGAAACCCTCGTCATCGCCGAAGGGTTCGCCATGTGGAAAAGCGGAAGCCACGTGGCATTCGACGAGAGCGGCCTCCGCATGCGGAGTCCCATCTGCCCGGTGCCTTCCGCGATGGACGGCGATCCCCGCGCGTGTCGCGCGTGCCGCGCCTTCCACGTGGCCGTGGCGCGGGAAGCGCTCGGGGACGACGTGGTGGACGCAGGCGTCGATGAGGTGATCACCGAAGGCGCGCCCGCGTGCGATTTCGTCCTCAGGTACCGGACGGATCCCTGATCCCCCGTGGGCACGGACTCCGCCGCTCCCGGGAGTCCGGCACCCGGTGCGATGCGCCGCGACGGACGCGGCGGAGGTCGGCCGGGCACGTGGCGGTACCGCGGCATCCGTCAATCGACAACAACAGGAACCGGGAGAACCGCGTTGTTCCCGTACCCGTATGTGTTGGAGCGATTCTCGAGGGGTTGGGCATCGCCGTTCCCGTCATATGCCCGGGCGACCAAGGTGGCGGGCCCGGCAGCAAGTGGCGTCCACGTGAACCGGAACCGCTGCCACGCATACGGCCCTTCGGCGGCGTCCAGGGTGGCGGGGGCGAACGTAGCGCCGCCGTCGGTGGACACTTCGACGCGGTCGATGCCGGAATCCCCGCTCCAAGCGCGACCCTCGATCGTCATCTCGCGTCCCGATGGGATGCGGTCCCCCGCCACGGGGTGCGCCACGAGGGCGCGTACGCGCATGCGCGTCACCGGTTCCGCGGGACCGTCCCCTGATTCGCCCTCGTACGTGTACCGATCCTTCTGGAACCATCCCTCGAACGGGGTGGACCGCACCTCGATGGCGGTGAGCCATTTCACGCTCGCGACCCCGTACCACCCGGGTACGATGACGCGCACCGGGAACCCGTGCTCGGGGGGAAGCGGTTCGCCGTTCATCTCCCATGCCAGGATGGTGTCCTCATGGAGTGCCGTGGACCATGGGATGCTGCGCTCGAAGTTCATGTGCGTGCCATGTTCCACGCCCGCGTCCTTTCCGCGGAAGAGCACTTCCCGTGCACCGTCCCGGGGGGCGGCCTTCCCGAGGACATCCCGGAGCGGGATCCCGGTCCATCGGGCCGTGGAGACGGCGCCGTCATCCCAGGGGGTACCCGGTGGCAGCGGCGTCATGCGCGTCCGGCCGTTCCCCGCGCACTCCATGGTGACCGTGATGGTCTTCACGCGCGACGGATCCGCGCGGAGGTCCGCGAGGAGGACCCGGACGTCCTCCTCCACATGGCCGCGGACATCGATGACCCAGTGATCCGGTTCCGCATGCGGGACCGGGAAATGGTTGCGCACGTAATGGGTCCCGATGGGTGTGATCGCATCCGCGAGGGCGTCGAGCGGCGTGGAGGCGTTGAGGGGGGCATCGGTGACGACGCGCCGCGGGCGGCGAACGGTGGAGTGGGCCGGCATCCGATCCCGTGAGAGGTGCGGTTCCCGATAAGGGTGCGGATCAGGAATCGAAGGGATCCGCGTCAGGGCCGGACGCCTTCGTCATGGGGCGCGTCCGCCTCCGGGTCCGCGGATGTGGCGATCGGAGCCGACGATTCCACGTGCGATGCGCGTTCCCGCATGTACAGGGAATACACGAGGATCCCGAATGCGCCCAACGTGAACACGCCTTCGATGATGTGCGCGCGGTCCAGGCTCAATGAGGCATCGAGGCCGAGGATCTGGAGGCCCTGGTACGCGACGCCTTCCGCGATTGCGCCGATGGTCATGGTGCCGATCCCGGCCGTCAACCAGAAGAAGGATCGGCGGCCCGTGGCCCGCCACGCGAGCCATCCCTGGCGCACGATCACGAAGCCCAATGCCACGGTGGCGATCTTCAGGATGCTCAACGTGATGTTGACGCTCGACACGTGTTCACTCATTTTCGTCCCGCCTGATTCCGCATGGTATCCCACATGTCCGCGAGCCGCGTCTCGACCGGTTCATTGGCCGTCCACGTCACGCGCTCGCCCTTCGCATCAAACGCGATGGACGCGTCCTTGACGCGCGACCGGTACAGCTCGTACCGTTTCCCGTCCTCCGTGATCGCGCTGCGCTCGATGACGAGGACCCCGAGTTCCATGAGGCGCTTCACGTGGCGGTATGTCGTGGGCAACGGCAAGCCCGTGTCGTGGCTGATGTCCTTCACGGCGCGCGGCTTGACGACGCACGCGGCGAGGACCCGCCTCGAATAGGGGTCTGCGAGGACCGTGGCGACCGTCTTGTCATCAAGGGCCGCGGGCTTGCGCGTTTCGGCGATTCGCATGGCTGAGAATCAGGTCTGTCAAACGCACGCTCCGATAAGAACGCACGCACACTGACGATCATGGTCGAACACCATGGGATCCATGTCACCGAACCGGTTTACTCTCCTGCTCATGATCGCGCCGCTCCTCCTTGCGGGGTGCCTGGGACCGTACAACCAGGAGGAGCCTCCGGCAGCCACCCCGGTCACGCGGAACATCCGCATGTGGGTGGAACCCCTCGATTGGCCCATCCATCCGAACGTCACCACTCCCGTGTGGGCCTTCTGCGCCGAAGGCGATGGCGTGGAACCCGTCCACGGGGAACCCTGCGGCGTCCCCGGCCCCACCATCCGCGTGACCAAGGGGGATCGCGTCGTCCTCACGTTCGAGAACACGCACACGATTCCCCACACCGTCCACTTCCACGGGCAGCACCCGTTCGCGGCGGACATGAACGGGAACGGCCTCATCGACGGAGGGATGGTCGCCGAAGGCGGTGAGACACGGGTCGTGGAATGGATCGCGGAACCTGCAGGCACGTTCATCTACCACTGCCATTTCGCCACACCCACCCACATGGAGATGGGGATGTCCGGTGCCTTCATCGTCGAGGACCCGGCCGAAGCGGAGAACCCGGACAAGGAGTTCGTTGCCGTACTCGACGAATGGGCCATCGGGGACGACGTGCCGTTCCTGGGAAACATCCCCGCGTACAACTTCTTCACCATCAGCGGCAAGAGCTTCCCGCTCACGATACCCTGGCTCGTGGACGCCGGGGACCACGTGCGCGTGCACCTCGTCAACGCCGGGTACGAGTTCCACGCCATGCACATCCACGGGTACACGCCGTGGAGTTGGGAAGGCGTCGCAGGGCCCGCCTACCGGGTGCCGACAGATGTCCGTGAGATCGCCCCCGGGCAGAGTGTCGTCCTCGACTTCGAAGCGGATCGCAAAGGCGTGTGGCTCGTCCACGACCATGTCGTGCCACGGGTCACGGCCGCGTCGAACGGCGCCGGATACGGCGCGTACCCCCGGGGCATGCTCACGATCCTCGCCGTGGGGGACGAGTACCATGCTGCCGTCGCAGGCCTCGCACCCACCCTACTCGCCGCCGCAGCGAACGACGTCCAGGACCCCGAGGCAGGGCACGGAGGGCACGGAGATTCCAGTCGTGCCGACGCCGACACGGGGGAAACCCGCGTCATCATGAAGAACGTCGTGTACGACATCCCCACCGTCCATGTCGCCGCAGGCAGCACCGTCACCTGGGTGAACAAGGATCCCATGGGACACACGGTCACGGCCGATGACGGAGGATTCGACTCGGGCGACATTCCCCCCAGCGCATCGTGGAGCTTCACGTTCACCGAACCCGGCACGTACACGTACCACTGCATCCCGCACGCGGTCAAGGACAAGAACACCGGGGAGTGGAAGGGCATGGTTGCCACCGTGGTCGTGGACGCGCCTGACGCGGCGCCTGCCGACGACGCGGACGCGGAGGGATCGTAGGTGCCCGCAAGCAGCGTCACCGTGGTGGTCGCCGTCACGATCATGACCAGCCTCGCTGCAGGCGTCGCAGCCAACGAATGGACGCATGGCGCGGTCGCCGAATGGGTGGGCTTCGGCCATCACCATTTCCTCGGCAACGACGCAGACCACTGCATGACGGGTCACGCCATGCACCACGGACCCGGAGCCTGCCCCCACGGACACGTCGATGACCCGGAGGCGGACAACGGCAACCGGACGACCGGAGGATCCGGCAATGGGTGACGCGCCCGTATCGATCCGGCGGCGAGCCTCGGGTCCCCGCGCGCAAGGCGGCGATTCACATGTCACGATTCCCCCGCCCCCGACCCGGAAGCGACCCCCGGGCCATGGCGGTTCCCCTTCCCATTCAAGCGATCCCGCGTCCATGAAGGATCCCATGGGGAACCCCCGACACGCGACCCGCCGCCACAGGAGAGACCCATCGTGATCGCCGATGATGCGTCGTCACCCGCGGAAACCCCGGGGTTCACACGGATCCTGGTCGCCACGGATTTCTCGGAACCCGCGAGCGACGCGGTTGCCGCGGCTCGGCGGCTGGCCCTGCCCGGCGCCTCGTTCCGGTTCGTGCACGTGGTCCCGACCCTCTCCCTCGCCGACCGCATGCGGCCAGGGGGACGGGATCGATCCGAAGTCGTGGCACTCACTCGGCACCGCATCGACACCGCCACGAGATCCCTCCGGGAGTTCGCCGACGCGACCGGCATCCGGGACGCCGAGTGCGTGGTGCGGGAAGGAAGCGTCGGCCCCCAGGTGGCGGAGGCGGCGCGCGAATTCCACGCCGACCTCGTGGTCGCCGGATCCCGCGGACCCGGGATCCTCGACCGCATCCGACTTGGGACGCACGCGCGACGGATCCTGCGGGAAAGCCCCGTTTCCACGCTCGTCGTTCCGCCGACGGTTCACGAAACCGAGCCCGCCATCCGGCGCATCGCCGTAGCAACGGACTTCTACGAACCCGCAGAGGTCGCGGGTCGTGTCGCTGCGCGGGTCGCGGAAGCCACCGGCGCAGAACTCGTCGCATACCACGCGCTCGACCCCGCGCTCTGGGTCATCTCTCTTCCCCTCCCCGAGGACGGTGGCCCCGAATCCATGGGCGCGAAAATCGTGAAGGAGTGGGCCACCGAAGCCCTCCACGGGTTCAACCATGACATCCTGGGCGGAGCCGCGGACGAGCGCCTCGTGCCCGGGACGCCGGGTGCCGCCGCCCGCCGCCTTGTGCGCCAAGCGTCCATCGACCTCGTCGTCGTCGGCACCCACGGGGCCACGGCCGCGGAGCGGCTCATCCTCGGAAGCGGAGCGGAAAGCATCGTCGACGACGCGGGTTGCCCCGTGCTGGTGGCGAAACCGGGGTGAACGCGGCCCCCACGGGTCGGATGCGTGGGCACGCTTCCGACCAATGACCGATGCCCCGGCATCAAGGACCCATGGGTTGGCGGGCGCGCGACGTGCGCCCCTGCCCACATGGACATCGGGCAGCCGCCGAACGGGGGTCACGGCGCGATGAGCCCGGTCACTGCCGTTCCTTCATCCACCGCGCCATGGCCTCGAAGCCTTCCACGGCACCCTGGCAGTAACGGGCCACGAACTCGGCCGGGAGCTCCTGATCGAGCGGAATGGTTTCACTCGCCGTCAACGCCCGCGCGCCGTCCAGGTTCACGTACGCGAGGCGCGTCGTGAGCTCATGGCTCGGGCGCTCGAAGTCGCTCCCCGGAAGGACCGCGACCCCGGCCTCATCGAGAAGGCTGCGGCACAGGGCCTGGCTGGTCGTGATGCCATGCTTCGCCAGGGACTCGCGGGCGGTCCCGAAATCCGGGAACAGGTAGAATCCCCCATCCGGCGCGTGCACGCGGACCCCGGCGTCGGTCAGGATCTCGGTCCCTTGGCGACCCAGGGTCTTCAGGATGCGGCGGACCCGCCACAGGTACCGTTCGATGGACGCCCCGCCCTGGAACGCCTTCACGGCAGCGTACTGGATGGGCGCGGACACACTCGTGTACGTCTCGCTCGCCACGTTGCCCATGCTCGTGCGGAGCCAGTCGAGTTCGTCGGGGAATGTGAAGGTGCCGAGGCGCCATCCTCCGGCACCGCACCACTTCGAGATGCCGTTCGAGATGATCGTGCCCTCGGGGTAGTGGCGGGCGATGCTCACGTGCTCGCCATCGTGGTGGAGTTCGCCGTAGATCTCGTCGGACAGGATGATGATTCCGTACTCGCGCGCCACCTTGGCGAGCGCCTGCAGGTCGTTCGACGTGTACGAGCATCCATGGGGATTCGCGGGGTAGTTCAGGACGAGAAGGCGGGGGCGTGTCGCATCCGGGCCGCGCTCGCAGAGTTCCACCACGTCATCGGGGGTGAGCTGCCACCGGTTCTCGTACTTCGTCTTCACATGCTGGACGGTCCGTCCCACGATGCGGGCCTGCGGAACGTACGACACCCAGGACGGCGTGGGGACGACGATGTCGCCGAAGAAGGTGAGTTGCACAAGGAACAGGAGTTCCTTGGAGCCGGGGCCCACGAGGACGTTCTCGGGTTGCACGTTCACCCCTTCCTGGCGGCGGTGGTAACGGGAGACCGCCTCCCGCAGCGCGGGAAGCCCTTCGACAGGCAGGTAATCCTTCTCGGATGCGTGGAGGCGCAGGGATTCCACGACCTGTCGCGGGACGGGGAACGGGCTCTGGCCAAGGCCGAAATCGTACACATGCGTGCCTTCCCGTCGCATGGCGCGGACCTTGGCCTTGATCGCAAGGGTCGCGGATTGCTGGATGTTGCGGACATTCGGGTTCAGCGTCTCGTGCTTCGGGTCCGTCATGCGAAAGGTCTCCGACCGGGGGGGATCACGGCGACGGATGCCGCCGGTCAGGCCGGTTTCGCGCTGGAACCTTAAGAGGGCATCGACTCGGGCGCGATGCGCAGGTCGGGCGGGCGTGGAACGCATCGGGCCGTCCCGAGCCATGGGACAAAAGAGGCGTTGCCCGCCGCATGGCCGCGGCGGGCGGGGGCGATCCGCCGGATCAGTTCGACGCGATCCGGATGGACGCGGCGGCCTTCGTCTCCGCCTCGTCCTCGCGGTACATGGCGGCGAGTTCGTCCTCGAAGAAGAACTTCTCACCGAACGCGGGCTTGAGGTCATTGAGCCAGATGGCGTCCTCGTCATACTGGGCGAGGAACGGCCGCAGCACCCAATCCGGGTTGCGTCCCTGGATCATCCGGAGCGCGAGGTACTTCCTGCCCTCGATCTCGATGGCGCCCTGCACCTCGACCTTGCCGGGATCGCAGCTCATGGACGGGCCCCGGACGGTGCGTCCCACGCCGCTCACGCGCTGGTATGCCTCCCGGAAGATGTGCCAGGCCTTGACCAGGGGGACGCCGAAGTAGCCTTGGGCGCCCGTGTCGCGGACGAGGAACATGTAGTACGGGATGAGTCCGAGGTCCACCTGCCGCTGCCACATCTCCGCCCACGCGTCCGCGCTGTCGTTGATGTTGGTGAGGATCGGGCTCTGGGTCCGGATCTGCACCCCTTGCGCGCGGATGTTCGCAATCGCCTGCTTGACGGCAGGCGTCGAGAGCTCGACCGGGTGGTTGAAGTGGGCCATCAGGGCCACATGCTTCCCGCCATCCGTTGCGTACTTCAGGATGTCGAGCACGGCCTTCGTGTCGGGCTCGTTGATGTACTTGTACGGCCAGTACGAGAGGGACTTGGACCCGATCCGGATGGTTTTCAGGTTCGGCAGGTCCGCATCCACGAGCGGCTTGATGTAGTTCGCAAGAAGCCGAGCGTTCATGACCATGGGGTCGCCGCCGGTGAACAGCACATCCGTGACTTCCGGGTGTTCCCGGACGTACGCGATGAGTTTCTCGGACTCCATCATGGCGAACTTGTGGTCATCCATGCCCACGAACTGGGGCCATCGGAAACAGAAGCTGCAGTAGGCGTGGCACGTCTGGCCCTGGCTCGGGAAGAACAGCACGGTCTGGCGGTACTTGTGCTGCATGCCTTCGAGCTTCTCCTCGTTCATCATGGGAACGTTGTGCTCGAGTTGACCGGCAGGGTGCGGGTTCAGTTGCAGGCGGATCTCGTGCGCGGTGGCATCAATCGTCGCCTTGTCTCCCGAGTCGAGCGCCTTTTCCATCATGTCGAAGTGCTCGGCGCTCAGCATGTCTCGCTGAGGGAAGTTGAGCACGAACATGGGATCGTTCGGAACATTGTTCCAGTCGATGAGTTGGTCGGTCACGTAATTGTTCGTCTTGAAGGGGAGGACGCTGCCGACGACTTCGACGGCGCGGATCTGTTCCTCCGGCAGTTCGCTGATCTGCGGAATCTGGCGAAGGTTCGAGAGCGTGAACGACTTGTACTTCTTGGGCTCGATGGTCGCGGGGAACGCCGCTTCGACGGTGGGGGTAGATTTCACGGCCATCTTGAATCACGTCTGTCCTTCCGCGAATCGAACGGCCCACCCGGAAAACGAGTGTCGAGGGCGCGTCACTGCATCACGGCAACAAGGACAGGCTTCTTTGAAACTTGGATCGTATTTATACCTAACCCGGATTTCCCACTCCGCGCATTGGCATCGACTCCCCGGTTGATCAGGGCTGGAAAATGATTCCGCGGGCGGGCTGCGCGGTCGGCGGCATACACCAACATCCCGGCGAGATGAGGGTCGATCGCCAGGCGCCGCCGCGTGGCCGTTCGCGTGCCTCGTCAACCCCTTCCGGGAGCGGGCCGAATGTGAATGTTTCACATGGTCAACCATGGCCGTCCGATGGATTGCCGCCGTGGCGCGCGGTTGGCGCGATTTGGGGATCAACGTCCGAACCGGATGCAAACCCTTCCTCCCCACCCTTCCCCCTCTTTCACGGCCCCTTCACGCACGTTCGCCGCCCGTCAGCACCTTTTCACAGCCCCTTTCCCCCCGGGGGTGCCAACTTAACGGAATCGCGCGGGTCGCGAGG
>JBFILE010000076.1:0-13038 GCA_041599855.1 Thermoplasmatota archaeon | reverse complement strand
CTTGCCGCCGCCCACCGCGAGGACGTTCCCGTCCGGGAGGAGGACGCCGTTCAGGTGCCAGCGGCCCTCGTTCATCGGGTTCGCGGGCGTGTTCACCGGCGGGTACCGGGAGAGGTCCGTGAGCTCCGCGAACGGCACCGCGACCGTGCTCCGCTGCAGGGTCCCGCCGAAGCTCAACAGCTTCGCCGCGTACTCATCCGCGGGGTCGAGGGTGAGGAGGATGCTGGACCCGTGCTGGCGCGCGCCGTAAAGGCTCGGGCCCAGGGTCGTCCAGTCGCCCGTGGATGCGTCCATGACCTGCTGGAAACTCCACTGGGCCTCCGCCGGGTGCTCCCCGAATGGACCCCACAAGGTCGCCACGGTCTGGTAGAACACGTCGCCCTTCATGGGCCCGCTCGGCACCGTCGTCAGGCGCGGGTACATGGGGAGGAGGCGGTCGCCGATCACGTCCCACGCATCCCCGTCCACATCGTACGTTTCGACACCGGTCTGGAGGGTCGTGGGATTCGTCAGGTTCCGGATGCCGCTCACCGCGAGCGGGGTGCCATCCTCAAGGGAGATGACACTCGGGTACCAGCGGCCCAGGTTCATGTCCGAGACCCGCACCCAGTCGCCCGTGGGGCCGAGGTACGGGTCGAAGACCCGGGCATCCGTGGACCCGGTGAGGATGTCGAAGGCGCCCGGCATCGTCGTCCACTCGCTGCCGCCCGCCGCGAGGACCTTTCCGTCCACGAGGCTCACGTGGCCCGCGCAGAAGAGGTCGTCACCGGCGCCGTCCGCGTGGGGCGGCGTCATGACGACGGCCTGTCCGGTGGACAGGTCGAGGACGCGGGTTTCCGCGTCGTGCGGGTGGCCGAGGAAGAACACGTGGTCCTCGCCGCCGGCTTCCACGCCGCTCCAATAGAGGATGCGGCCGTTCGGGAGGAGGGCCATGGACACGGCGGCAGCTTCGCCCTCGATGAGGGTCGGGTCCCAGCGGCCCTTGGACTTCGCGATGCCCAACTCGGCTGCGGAGAGGCCTGCGGTGAAATCCACGTGGGGCAGGATCGGGGCGGTGCGCGCCGACGTGGCAGCGGCCGACGAATCCATGCGGGCCGCGTCATCCCGCGCGCCGATGACGCCGAGGCCGGCGCCCCCGGTCGTCATGAGGGACGGGGCGAGCAAGGCAACGGCAATGGCGGTGACGAGGAGCGTCATCACGATCCTGGAACGGAGTATCAACTGTGGGCCTCCCTTCGGTCGAAGAGGCCGAGATGGAGATAGGTGTTTCGTCGGGGCGGGAGGCCCAGCGGATACGCAGTGGGCACGGATGCGCCGCTGGGGCCGTTCCCTCGACGGATCGTCTCGGGCTCCGTCGCCGGCGGCGCTCGTGGCGCCGCGTCGCCGGCCTCACCGGATGACCGAGTGGCTGTGGTCCGCCCGCCGCGCGCCATCCGGCAACCGGATGTCGTACTGGTGGTACGCGATGCCCATGCTGAACGTGACGCCCGCACCCACGACCCGGTCCTCCCCGGTCCATGTGCCGTCAGGGTTCATGGCCTCGTAGAACCGGATCACCATGTCGCCGCCGACGCTCTCCGTGAAGAACTCGGTGCCGTCCGGGCCCGTCGTCCGGATGCTGTACGAGCCGGGCGCGAGGGGGAAGACCGCGTGCATGAGGGTCATGCGGTTGAAGCCGCCCGCGATCTCGATGTCGCGGAAGAGCACGGGGTCGCCGGGCGTGGCGGGGCCGAGCTGGCCGTAGTCGATGGCGGTGTGCTCGCCGCGGGGGATCGTGATCCAGCCTTCGAAGTCGTAGCCGTGCTCGACGACCTCGTACGTGCCGATGCCCGACGTGAAGCGAACGACCTCGTGGACCGAGGCGTCATAGACGAGGCGCATGACCTCGCCCGTCTGGGCGAAGCCGATCGCCTGGAAGAACAGGCCTTCCGGGGACGTGTCCTCGGGCGCCGTGAACACGACGGTGGCCTTCGAGCCTTCCACCGATTCCACGCTGGCCGTGAGGGCCTGTGTCGCGAACGTGGTTTCCCACGTGTTCCCTTCGACCAGCGGGAAGCGCACGGGCTCGAACTTGATGTTGTGCGTGTCGTACCCGAGGTCGAACGCCACGTCACCGAACCCGGGTGAGTGGTACGCGATGGCCTCCTTGTACCAGCCCTCGTGGGGCATGCCGATGAGGTAGCCTTCCTCCTCGACGGCGGCGACCACGCGCACGAGTTCCACGATTTCGTCGGCCAGGGGCGTGTCGAAGCGGATGCGCCACCATTCGCCCGCGATGAGCTTCGGCGCGGCGTCGAGGGTGGCGTTCACGTCCGGCTGCGCGACGGGGCCCGTCACCACGTCCTTGAAGGCGGTGTCCGGGCGGGATTCGTCGATCTCGACGGTCGGCTTGGTGGCCGGTGTCGTCGTCTCCGAGGTCGGGGCAGGGTCGTCGCTGATGCATCCCGGAAGGACGAGGACGACGGTCAGGAGAAGGGCCCACGGCGCGCGCATGACCGCGGCGAGGACCCATGGGGTACGTAAGGGTTCTGTCAGAACTATTGACCGAAGGTACCCGGAATCCGTCGGAACCCGGGCGAAAAGCGCCAAGAAATCCGCGACTCGGGGCGCATGGATCTCCGTTCAGCATGGTGCGTGGGCACCGGGGCCGGCCGCCAACGGGCCGGCCCCATCGGGCAATGGGTGGCGTGCGGGCAGGAATCGCCGCGGCCGTCTCCCCTTGTCCTCAGATCGGCTGGGGTTCAGCCATCTACGGCTGAGCCGTTTCATTCGTGTCCGGGTTGCCGCTGCCGGACGCGCCGGATCCACCATCGGTCATGGTGCCCGTGGACCCGCTGGACTCGTCCGTGCTCGTGCCGGACTCGTCCGTGCTCGTGCCGGATTCGCTGCCGTGGCCGTGGCTTCCGTCGTCGGAGTGGCCGGGGGTGGTCCCGTTCCCGGTGGACGCGTCGTTCCCGGATTTCGTTTTGTTCGAGGCGGTGTCGTGACCGTGGGCGCCATCATGGGTGGCATTGGGATCCCCTTGGTCGTCGGTCGCGTTGCCATCGCGGGAGGCGTCCGCGTTCCCGCGGGCACCCGCCGCATCGTCGGCTCCGTCCTCCTTGGAGCCGGAGCGGTCCTCGAGGTCGTTGGAATCATCCGCGTTCGCGGCTTCGTTCCCGCCTTCGGACTCGTCCCCGACATCGTCGCCGTCGCCGTTGACGTCGCCGTCGTCCTCCGCGCCGTTCTTGTACGCGTCCTTCTTGTCCATGACCTTCTTGATCTGGGGCGTGAAGATCCACTTCCCGCTCTTCCCGGCTTCGACCAGGGCCTTGTCCAGGTCGATGTCGATGGTGATCTCGGTGAGCTCCCCACCGATCTCGAACGCGTGCTTCACGGTCTTCTTCCCGCTCGGGTTCTTGAACTCGACGCGGGACCCGTCCTTCATGATGCCGTACGATTCGCTCACGGTGAACATGATGGCCGTGTAGTTCCCGGCCGGGAGACCGGACTCCGCAAGGAGCGCGCTCACGCCCGTGCCGCTCAGGGCGCGCAGGTCGTAGTCGAGGCTCGCGTTCTCGAGGACGCTCGTCACGTTGCCGTCCGCGCCGCGCACGGACGCGCTCGTCATGACCACATGGACCTCGCTGAACACATCCGTCGGCGCGTCCTTCACGCGGAGCGCGAAGTTGCTGGTCGGGGCGTACTCGTCCTCGTACGGGGACGCGGTCCCGCCCGCGGCGCCGTCCTTGCCGTCCTTGTCGGCTTTCTCGTCGACTTCGACATCCTGCTCGGGCGCATCACCCTCGGTGTCGGCGTCATCGATGTCGACGGTGCCGTCGTTGTCCTTGTCCTTGCGGTTGTCCTTGATCGCCTTCACGACGGGCTTGAAGATGGGGTCGCCGCCGGGGCGCGCAACCACGCTCTGCGACAGGTCGAAGTCGAGGACGATCTGGGTCTCTTCGCCTTCCACGATGTCGAACGTGTACTTGAGTTTCAGGACGCCGCTCGGCACCTTGAACAGCGTGTCCGTGCCATTCGCGACTCCCTTCGCTTCCTTCACGGTGACGCGGATGTTCTTGTACTGGCCCGGTTCCAGGTCCCCGAGGCCGAGTTGGGCCTTCGCGAGGGGGTCGCTGAGGGCGCGCAGATCGATCGTCTCCTCGCCCTCCATGATGGTGAGCCATTTGGTCTCGTTCTTGACGGAGACCTCGGTGAACGTCACGAAGATCTGGTCATACTCGTCCGCCGGCGCGTCCTTCACGAAGAGCGCGAGGGTGCCGGTGGCCTTTGCGGAATCGACGCAGCCGGCCAAGGCTGCAGTGAGGAGCACGCTCGCCGTGAAAACAGCAAGAAGCGTGCGGGAGACATTGGAAGTCATCAAGGCAGCGACTCGGCTCACCCTTATTAACCCTCCTTGGACACGCGTCAAAATGAGTGGTGGTCCGTTTGGGTGGACGGTCACCGGGCGGCGTGGGGGCTTGAGGCTTTGTGGATGATTGGAGGCTGTGCGGGGTGGGGTTTGGAATCCCACATCCATCAACGCGGAGCAACGGAGGAACGGAGACTACGGAGCACCTGGGGAATATTCGCTGTCGCTTTTTGCGCCGTTGACGGGTGAGCACGACCCGGGCGGTTCCCCAAAGATCCCAATGATCGAATTCTCCGAGCCTCCGTTGCTCCGCTTCTCCGTGTTGATGGAAGTCAAAATACGACCTCCCCCCGCAACAGGCGCCCACCCGCCATCGGATCCCGGGTCACTTCTACAACGGGAAGATCACCGAGATCGAGTAGCTCGTCACGATCCACAGGAGGAAGTTCAACGGTGCCCCCACCCGCGTGAAGTCCGTGAACCGGTACTCACCCGGCCCGTACACCATGAGGTTCGTCTGGTACCCGATGGGCGTCATGAATGCAGCACTCGCCGCGAACATCACAGCCAGAACGAGGGGCAACGGACTCACCGCGAGCGCCGTGGCCGTAGCGAACGTGATCGGCACAAGGAGGATCACGGTCGCGTTGTTCGAGATCATCTCCGTGAGGATCATGCTCGTCAGGTAGAACGCCATGATGATCCCGAGGGCGGGCAGGTGCGCGGCGAACCCGGCGATGCCGAGGCCCACCGTTTCCGCGACCCCTGTCTTCTCAAGGGCGATCCCGAGTGGGATGAGCCCGGCGAGGAGGAAGATCACGTCCCACCGGATACTCGTCCACAGTTCGTCCGCCTTCAGGACTCCCGAGAGGACCATGAGGACGGCGCCCGCCATCGCCGCGACGAGCAGGGGATAGGCGCCGATGGCGCTGAGGGCGATCACGGCTGTCGTAATTCCGAGGGCGATGAGGATCTTGTCCTTCCGGTAGTGCTCGATGGGCGCTTCCTCGCTCACGATGAACTCGGGGTCCTCGCGGAGGCGCTCCACGGCTTCCGGCGTGGCCAGGACGAGGAGGGTGTCCCCGAAGTCGAGTCTTGTTGATGCGAGGCGGCGGAAGAAGCCGGGTCCGTGCTTGCGGAGGCCGAGCACCTTCACGCCGAACTCCTCGCCGAACGTGCTCTCGTTCAGGCTGCGGCGGACGAGACTCGAATTCGGGCTCACGACGACTTCCACGAGGTGCGCCTGGGTGCCGGCGGCGACGTCCTCCTGCTTGACCCCGGCGAGGATCTCGACCTTCGCCTCGTCCTCGAGGCGGGTGAGGGAGTCGCGGCCTGCGCGCAGGACGAAGATGTCCCCGGCTTCCAGGGGCACGTCCGTGAGGGGTTGGTCGAACGCGGTCCGGCCGCGGAGGATCCGGATGACGTCGATCTTGTACCGTTCCCGCGTCCGGTGCTCCGCGAGGGTCTTCCCCACGAGGGGGCTTTCCGGCCGGATGCGGACTTCGGTGAGGAACTGCCGCAGGAGCGCGTCCTCGGAGGCTTCCCCGGGCGCGAGGCGCTCCGGGATGAGGTGGCGCCCGATGAGGAAGAGGTAGAGGGCGCCGGTGAGGAAGATGATGATGCCGACCTTCGAGAACTCGAACATGCCGAAGGGGCGGCCGATCTCGCGGAGGTACAGGTTCGACGCGAGGATGTTCGTGCTCGTGCCGACGAGGGTGATGGTGCCCGCGAGCATGCTCACGTACGAGAGCGGGATCAGGAATTTCGAGGGACTGAGCTTGGACTCCTTGGCCATGGTCATGACCATGGGGAGGAGGATGGCGACGGCGGCCGTGTTGTTGATGAATGCGCTCACGGGGCCGACGACGAGGCTTATGGCGATGAGGACGCGCAACTCGCTCTGGCCGGTGAGGAGGCTGAGCCGTCTTGCGGCGAAGGTGACGACGCCGGTCTTGTACACGCCCGCGCTCAGGATGAACAGGGCGAGGATCGTCATCGTCGCCGGATTCGAGAACCCGCTCACGCCCTCCTCCGGCGTGACGAGGCCGGTGAGCATGAGGAATGCCATCACGGTGAGGGCGACAAGCTCCGCTCGGAGGGCCTCGGTGACGAAGAGGACGAGCGCACCGAGAAGGACGAGGATGACGAGGACGGCGTCAAATGCTACCACCAGGCGTTACCGTCGCCGCGAATGTGGTGACTGCGGTATAAACCCGGCTATCTTTTGCTCCCGATGCCGCGGGGATGCGGGCGGCAGGGCGGCACTGCGTGGTGGAGGCTACGGCCGATGAAGTGACCTCGGCGCGTGGGTGGGTCGGGGGGTTGCGACGCGCGGAGGTTCGCGGCGGGAATTGGACGGGGCCAGGGTGGTCGCGAGGTGTACAAATGTATGAATGTACGTTTGTACAGCACCGAACGGAACGCCGCCGAATGCCCCGTCCTGCCGCGGGCCCCCGGCCACCGCTCACCTACTCGCCTTCCACCACCCGCACCTCGGCCCGCTCCGGCGGCGCCTCCCCATCGTTGCAGTGGCGCTCCCGCGTCACCTCATACATCACGTCCCCGTCGCTCCCCGGCGCCCGGTCCACGCGCAGCGCATACGAGGCCCCCGGCTGCGCGTCGGCCCACAGGAACGTGGTCGCGTCACCCGTGACATGCTGCGTGTACGCGACGCCCGCGCCCCCGAGACTGAAGTCCACATCGCGCGCGGACCCGTCGCTGCCATCGCCCGTGCCGGCTCCGCTTCCATCCTCGACCACGGTCACGATCATCCGGAACCACCCCGCGCAACCGACCGCAGGATGCGTGTACCGGAACGTGTCCGAGTCCTCTCCCGCCGCGAGGGTCGCGTACGTGGTCGGCGTCTCCAGGGCGGCGACGCCGTGCACGTCCGGCACCCGCACCGTGACCCGCGCCTCATGGGCCACCGTGGCGAGCCCCTTCGTTGCGGTCGTCGTGACGAGGAATGCCTGCCCCGCGTCCGCCGCCGTCGGCGTCCACTGCGCGGTGACGAGGCCCGCCGGTTCGTACGCCGTGTGCTCGCGCACGAGGTTCCCGTCATCGATGCGGGTCACGCGGATCGACACTTCGTCCACCCGGTCCCCGCTGCCTCCGCCACCGTACGGCATGCGCGCATCCGCCGCGAATGTGACGGGGCCCACGATGTCCTGCGCGACGTATGCGGGCGCGTGCACCGTGAGCGTGGGAGGCACCGCCATCTGCACGGGCGTCTCAAGGATGCGTCGGTTCCCGGACCGGTCGACCACGTCCACATGCACCGTGTACAGGGCATCCGGCACCGGCTGTTCAACAGCACTGGCGACCGTGAACACGCGGGCGCCGCCGATCCCGGCATCCTGCGCGAGGGGCGTCGTGGTGCCGCTCCCGGATTCATGGAGCCACACGTCCACCGAGTCGAGGCCGGCGCCGCCGTCGAAGATGCTGATCGTCGCGTTGAACCAGTCCGCCTTCAGGAGGCCGTCCACGAGGCCCGCGACGGCCACGTCCACGAGGGGCGCATCCCCGTCGAGGATGACCGCGTGGACGGAGGTCGCCGTGTTCCCGGCGCCGTCCGTCGCAACGAGGCGCACCGTCCCATCGTTTCCGTGGAGGGTGCGGTCGTCCACGACCGTTGCGACGGTTGCGGCGGCGGCGCCCGTGGTTCCCGCGGGCAGGATGTGGGAGACCGGGATCCACCGGTTCGCGCCCGCATGCCAGCGTTCCAGTGTCGCGCCATGGATGCCGCTGCCCGCATCCTCGACCGCCCACGTGAGGGTCGCCGAGGCACCCGCGAGCACCGTGTCCGCGGGCCCGCTCCCCGCCGGGAACACGGGTGCCGCGCCGTCCGCCGTGACGTGCCGCGTCGCCTCATGGGTGGTGCCGGACTCGTCCATGACGCTGAGGCGCACCGTGTACGCGTGCCCATCGTCGAAGGTGAGCAGGGTGGAGTCGGGCCGTCCGATGGCGAGCACACTGCCGCGGGGGGCATCGCGGGCCCCATCGTACCGGAACACGCGCCCGGTCGCCGCCTCGAAGGCGAGCACATGGTCCCCGGCACCCGCCATCGCGGTCCCGGCGCGGGCCCACTCGGGCGCGGCATCCATCGCGACCGCGTCGCCCGCATGTGTCGTGTCGATGCGCGCGATGGCGGCTCCGTCCCCGTGCGGCCGGAAGGCGTACACGTCCCCTGCGGCTTCCGCAAGGTCCGTGGGCCCGCTCCACGGGAGGGTGCCGACGGACGTCCACTTGCCGCGCGACGGATCGTACGTGTGCGCCGTGTTCGTGGTGCCGCTGGACGCGGTCGAGTATCGGCCGCCCGCCACAACGAGGCAACCGACCGGGCATCCGCTGCCGCTGCCGGGTTCAAGCCAGAGGGCGCCGTGGTCGGCGCGGAGGCTCGTCAGGTGCGCGTACTGCTGAAGGTCCGCGGTCGCGGGATCATACGCGAGGATGCGCGATGTCAGGCCCGCGGCCGTCATGCCGCCCACGAGAAGGACCTCGGCGCCGGTCCACACGGCGGGGGCGCCGCGGGTCGGGGACGGGAGGCGAGCCTCGCTTTCCCATGCGGTGCCGGCTGCGGGGTCGACGATCTGGATGGCGTCGGTGGCGGCGCCGCCCGTCGTGACTCCGCCGAGGACCACGAGATGGCTGCCGGTCCACGCGCAGGCGGCATCCTTCACGGGAACCGGCAGCGTCGCGGCGATGCGCTGGGTGGCGCCGCCCGCGGGATCGTACCGGCGGATGGTGCCGGTGTCGTCGCCGCCCGCAAGGAGGATGCCGGTGCCGGCGGGGACGGCGCACGCGTCCGTCTTCCCTGCGTGGGTGGCGGCCGCGGAGGTGATGGCGGGTTCGCGCCCGTCGGGCGCCGCCAGGACCGTGCGGGTGTGGGTGGTGCCGTCGGGCGCGTGGTCCGTGACCGTGAGGGCGCCTTCGACGATGATGGCGGCCCACGGCTCGACCGCATACGTGATGCGACGATCCGGCGAGGCTTTCACGAAGCCGGTGTCGAGGCTGGAATCGAGGGCGACGAGCACGTCCTCGCGCGGCGCGCCGCCGACGGGCGCGAGCGCGGGGTCGAGGGCGAGGACCGCGTTCCGGAGGTGCTGGCGTCCCGCGGCAAGGTCCACGTCGCGGACCGCGTCGAGGCCGAGGCGCACCTGGTCGAGGGCCACGTCGAGGGCGCCCGCGTCGGCCACGGGCAGCACTCCGGCCGCGGTCGCAAGGCACGTGAGGAGGGCGTCCGCGTCCGTGAACCGCGACGCAAGGTAGGCGTCATGGTCCGCAAGGGGCACGTGGACGGCCGCGGTTGAGGTCACGATGCCGTCGGGCGTTCCCGTGTTGCCCGTGAGGTGCGCGATGGCGGCTTCGTACGCGGGGGTGGACCCGCCCGTTTCCGTGCCGCGCGCCTTCGCGTGGTCCCGCGTCGCAACGGCGGCCACCGACACGAACCGGGCCGCTTCCGTGGCGCACGGGTCCTTCGCGGCGATGTGCTGCGCGAGGCGTTTCGTCGGGTCGTACCCGATGCAGCGGAAGTGGTTCTTCACGTACTCGTACAGGGGAATCTCGCGGCAGTCGCTTCCCTTCGTGAGGGACGAGCCGAGGGTGAGGGTTTCCACGACGAACGAGCGCTGCGTCCCACTCGTGGTGTTCGTGGTGCTCGTTTCATTCACGCGGATGGCCACGCCAGTCCCCGCGTTCCCGTGGCCTGCGAGGAAGGTGGCTTCCATGCTCACGCGGACGGTGGTCCCGTTCCCGTGGCCTTCCCACCTGACGCTCGTGTTGTGGGCGTGCGCGGCAATCGCGGTGGCGCGCGCGGGGTCGGTTTCGAGGGGCCACGCGTCCGCGTGGAGGCGGCGGCCGGTGTCGGGCGCCGCGATGCCTGCCCCTGCACCGGCATCCATCACCGTCATGGGGACCAGTGGGTCGTACCCGAGTCCGGCTTCGTCGAAGAGCGCCCGCATGCGCGCCCCGTCGAGGATCACGAAGTTGTGGAGCGCGGGGCCGGTGTCGAGGGTGAATCCGGTGACCGAGGGGCACACGTTGCAATCGGTGAACGCGGGCAGTTCCGAGTAGCTGACCGGCGGCAGGTGGGTGGGGGTGGGCGCGATGCCGGCCGCAGCGAGTGCCGTCGGCAACATCACGGCCAATGCTTCCTGATCCAGGATGCGTCCGGTGAGGCTCGTGGCGCTCGCCGTCGCATACGAGGGAAGGTTCAGGATGGCCTGATGGTTCGCGCGGCCGCCGCCCGGGCTCGCGGTCCCGCCGATGGAGAACAGCTCGATCGGGATGAGGTTCACCACATACTGGAGGGCGTCGATGACGCGCTTCCCGGTCGCCGGGTACGACGACGAGAAGCCGAAGTCCACGTTGCGCGGTTCAAGGGCGACGATGTCGTTCCGGAAGCACGTGTTCGCGTCCGTGATGAAGTAGCCATCGTAGGGCACGATGCGCGTGATCGCTTCGAGGCTTGCGGTCGTGAAGCCGCGGGATGAATCCCGGGCGCACGTCCCGATCCCCCGCATCTGCGCGCCGGAAATCAGGTCCGCGTCCGTCGGCATCCATGTGGCACTCTTCGTGCCGCTTCCGAGGGTGACGCTCACGCGGATGCCGGGTGCGCCGGCGGCCGGGTTCACGGGCTCGTCCGGGACCGCGTACAACATCTGCCAGTCCTCGACGCGCGGGTGGTTCGCGTTGCGCACATCAAGAAGGAACCCGGTGGCTCCGGGGTCCACGCGGTAGCCGATGAAGGTCTTCACCTGCACGGCGAAGTCGCGAACCACGAATTCCTGGGGCGCCGCGGCAAGTTCCTGCAGGTCCCCTTCCTTCGGCGTCGTGGCGAGGGGGAAGTACACGATGAGCACATCGAGGGTCTCCGGCTTGTCCCCGGAGGCGCGCGTGACCCAGTCGTGGGTGCGCGCGTATTCGCGGTACTCGTTCACCCATGCGCCCGTCATGCCTTCCGAGCACGCGATGGCGTCCCTGCACAGGGTCGAAGCCACCTGTCCTTCGAGGGCATTCCACGTGTACTCGCTCATCTTCGCGCGCCATTCGATCCCCGCAGGGACGCCCATGAGGTCCGCCCGCAGGAGGGGCTCCTTGTCCGTGACGGCGGCAACGACGCTGCCCACGGTGTCGAGGACGTGGAGGGGCACGGCGAGGCTCCGGTCGATGCCGTCGGATCCGGCGGCTTCCCGGGCAGCCGAGAGGTCAAGGGAATCCACGGCCCCGACAACGGCTGCGGTGACGTGCGGGTTGCCGCTCGTGATCACGAGGGCGCCCGTGTTCTTCAGGAGGAATTCGCCGCTCAGGCGGTACTGCATGATCTCGTTCGCCGGCAGGGGCACCGCGTAGTGGAGGATGCCCGCACGCGCGATGCCGCCCAGGGCAGCCTGCACGCCGAAGCCGTCCTGTGTCCGCGCCACGTCCAGGTCGTCGGGGGCGCGGGCGACCTGGGCCGTCTTCGCGAGGACGTCGTGGACGCGCTCCGGCGGGAACTTCGCGACGCCGCTGATCCCCTTCGTGTCGAGGATGGCGTTCGCGAATGCGACGGAGTCCACACCGCCACGGGTGAGGTCCGTGCGGTTGTCCCACCACGAGAGGCCGTCGCACGTGAAGTACGAAGCCGGGAGCGCTTCCCGGTCCGCAAGGGCGCTCCGGCATGCGTTCCCCGTCATCGTCTCCCGGTTCGATGCCGTGGGCGCGGCGCCGAAGCCGCCGCGGGACGAGGTCCCGTTCGCGGTCCAACCCGCGAGGATGCGGTCGCGCACGTCCTCGTTCGGGCGGAGGATGGCGGCGTTGAACACGTCGAGGGTGGCCTGGGGGTTCGTGCCGGCCGCGCGCGCAACCGCCTTCTGGAATTCCCGGATGAGGGCGCGGTCGGCAAGGTCCACGAGGACGCTGCGTGCGCGGTCGATGGCGACGGTGACGTCGTTCACGCTCGTGCGGGGCGCGGGCACGTCGAGGGTGTGGTGGGTCCAGTCGAGGCCGCTCACCTTGTCGGTGACGTGGTGGAGGACGCCCTGCGCGAGGGTCTGGGACTCGAAGCTGTCCCCCGGCACGTGGACGGTGATGCTCGTGTTCGCGAGGGTCCAGAGGTTCGTGCGGATGTCGCGGACCGCCGCGTCGACGGACGCATTCGAGGCGCCCGGGTTCGCCTGCTTCGCACGGGCGCGGAGGGCGGTCTCGCTGAAGCCGTAGTCGTCCGGGTTCGCAACCAGCACGCGGGCGGGGCTCCGCGCCCACGGCACGAGGTACGCGGTCTCGTAGGTGGCGACGGATTCCACGACGCGCGTGAGGTTCCGCGCCGCGCCGACGAGCGGAGTCAGGTTGTCGAGGTCCGCGCAATCGCCCGTGAGGATGCACACTGCGCGAGCCTCTGTCCACGCGGTGCGGATGGCGCGGCATCCTTCCGCAAGGACGGGGATGTCGAGGAAGCTCCGGTTCCACGTGTCGCGGGCGAGGCAGTGTCCCCACGCGCGGAGGGTGTCGATGGAGGCCTTCACGGTCTCCTCGACAACGGGCGCGCCGCATCCTGCGTACGTGAGGGGCGTGCCGAAGGAGGTGGTGAAGCGGCGGGCATCGGCGCATGCGACACCGACAAGGTCGGGGCCCACCACGTCCAGCGTGAACGGGTGGACGGGGCCGATGGGGATCCCCTGCTTCTCGATCACCGGGAACTCGTCGAGCCG
>JBFILE010000075.1:0-13090 GCA_041599855.1 Thermoplasmatota archaeon | reverse complement strand
TTGCCGGCGCCGTTCGGTCCGAGGAATCCGAAGATCTCGCCCCGTGGAACCGATAGGCTCACGTTGCGGATGCCGAGGTCCTCCCCGTAGAACTTGGTCAGACCCGAAAGCTCGATCGCGGGATCCGTCATGGGCCGGTTTTCATGGGATGGCGATGCACAAAAGGGATCGTATGGTCCCGGACGGCGGACAACCGCTTCACGCGCTCCGAGGCGGCGACAGTTCCCCAGTCGTGACGGAGGGCTGCAGGATGGCTCCCCAGTCGCGACGGAGGGCTGCAGGATGGTCCCCCGTCGTGCCTCCCGGCGTTGGATGTGGGCCGGCGGGCGCGTACCCGACAAGGCCCGTTCACACAAGCTTCGGAATCTCCGGCGTCTCCTTCACCAGCGCACCGCATTCCGCCGCGAGGTCTGCGATGGACGTGTTCAACTGGTGGGCGAGATCGTTCAGGATGTCCTCCTTGATCTCCCCCGTCCGCTCGTCCATGTAGACCTTCTTGTACTCGACGGACAGCGTGATGCACCGGGGTCCGTACAGGTGCGCGAGGCGCCGGTTCAGGTACCCGCCGTAGAAGACGCCGTTCTCCTCGACGAGGCATTCCTCACCAAGGACCGTGTGCTTCCGGAGTGATGCGAGGAATGAATCAACGATGCCCTTGCCCCGTGCGTCAAGGTCCAGGTGTCGGGTTCCGAGGTTGATCACCGGCTTGCCGTCGGTGCGCCAGTCAACGTACTCATCCCGCTGGTAGTTGTACGAGTGGACGTCGAAAACCACCGCATACCCGAAACGCTCGATCGCGTCCTCGACGGCGCAATCCATCATGGTGTGGAACTCGTACCACTTCTCCATGGTGAACTCGCGCTCGAAGTCATCAAGGGGTGTGCCCCAGACCTCCTTTCCCCACGCAAGTTCCGGGCGGGAATAGACCGCGACATCCGGCGGCCGGTTCAGGTCCACTTCATACCGGGACTGGTTCGGCGTGATGACGTGGGTGAGCGGCGCGAGGAACCGATGGGTTTCCGGGTCCTCCTCGTAGAACCGATCCGGCTCCGAGATGCTGAGCTTCGGGGCCACGTCCTTCCGGACGGCGCTCGACCAGTGGAGGGCGGTTCCGATGAACGCGGACGGCGCATCATGGATGACCGTCGTCGAATCGAATTCCGCCACCTCGCGGAACGGTCCCACGTCGTCACGGAGGCGCTTGCGGTACTCTCGGGGGAAGAATCCTCCCGTTGAGACCGGGACCCGACTCGGCTTGGGGCCGTCACGCGACGGCGGCGATGAAGCGCTCATTCCAGGCACCATGACCTTCCCGCAAACGTTCGAACCCCCATCAAGGCACCCCTTCGTCGGATCGGCCACGTCGTGACCGGTTCCGGATGCCTGAACAGGGCCCTGACTCAGGGCGCGCCTTCCGGATCCAGCACGGCCTGGGGTTCAATGGCGATCGTGGGGGTGAGCCCACCGCCGTAACTCACATTGATGACGTTGCGTTCAGATACGCGGCTGAAGCTGCCCGCGTACTTGCCCGCAAACGCAAGGGGATTGATGTTCACGTTCAGGATCGACAGTTCCACCGTGTTCTGCCTCAGCACCGGGAACGGTTCCTTGGGGATCGGGACCAATTCCTGCACGACCCATGTCCCGTCGAGGATGTGGTCGTCCACGGTTTTCGCCCAGACGTCCGACGGCGTCTCGAAGCCGATGAGGACATCCTTGCCGCCGTAGCTTTCCGCAGCCTTCAGGACGAGGCGATCCTTGTTGTCGAGGACGAAATCGCGGAGACCAACCGTGAAACCCTGGAAATCCACCTTCGCATCCTGCATGATCTCCGTCCACGGCACATGGTCCCGGACGAGCTTCTTCTCATCGCGGGTCAACTGGTCGAACACGTGCGGCTGACGCAGTGCTGCGAGGATCTTCTTGTTGCCCACGATGACGCTCCGCGGGCAATTCACCATGCAGACCGTACCTGCGCGATATGCGTCCGCGAGGGCCCGCGCGTTCGGCTCGTTCAGGAGTTCGCGGACGATGACGCGCTTGTACACGAGGTCCACGCGGCGGTCGCCGAAGTACAGGCCATCGCCCGCCCGGAACTCGAGGTCGCGGGGGTCCGCGAAGACCGTGTCCATTCCCTGCTGCTGCATGCGCTCGATGGTGATCCGGATGTCGCTGATGGTTCCCACGTCGCGCCAGTCCGTGACGATGACGAACGGCTTCTCGGGGTGGTCCGAGTGGCCGTTGCGCTGCCACTCCGCGTAGGCATCGGCGAGGGTCCGGCTCAGGATGTCGAGGCGCCCGCTCGCGGACAGGGAATGGTGGTGGCTCAGGCCGTTGCGCTCGAAGAGTTCGAGGAACCCTTCGTGGACGATGTCCACGTACCCGGTGCCGCCGGGCGAATCGCAGTTGAACTCAAGGAACTTCAGGGAATAATCGTGGAGGAATCCGTCGAGGCGCGCCACCTGGATGGCGCGATCATACCCGGGGTCCACCTGGAAGAGTTCCAACTCCTCCTTCGACACGCCCCACATCTTCTGGAGATGGTCATCCTTCAGGAAGATGCGGATGAACCGCTCGAGGATGTTGCACACGCCGCTCACGCTGTACTGCAACACCTGGCGCTGGCGGGGGTTCACGAAGTGGGGCTTCAGCGGCACGGGCACGGGGTTGCCGGCGTACTGGACGCCGCGTGACGACGTGTACTCCTGCAACCGGTCCAGTTCGCGTCGCGCATGCTCGGGGTCGTGCGCGAGGCGCACCATGTAATCCATGTTCAGGTGGCCGATCTGCTCGATCAAACGGGGTGCCTCCTCTGAATCGTTTGGGCCGGGTCGCACGCCCGAACGCCGGAATCCGACATCGCCCCCTCCCCAGGGTTCAACAGCGAACGCCCTATGACGCGGTTGGAGACTGAAAAAGGTTCGCCTCCGTCGGCCCCTTGCCGAGCCTCGGCGCATGGCCGCGGAAACGGGGGCCGGCCCTGATTGCGGATTCGAGTCGGGAGGGTGTCGCGGAGGGTGACGGACGGACGCCGCAGAGGATCGTGCGATGCAGTCAGGGACGGCGGAGGTTGTTGTCGGAACCGGCCGGTTCCATGATGCGGGGGTGGACCGCCATCGTCCGATTGATCCCATCTTCGCTCTGCGCCCTGCACCTCACCGGGTCGACGGCCCTGCGACCTCACCGCGGCGGGGAGGCGTCGTGACCGCGTAGCCTGCCTGCGTCCATCCCGCCATCCCTCCGAGAAGGTTCGCGACATCATCGAACCCCTCGCTGAGGAGGACGCTGGCCGCCATGCTGCTCCGGTACCCGGATGCGCAAGTCACCACCCAAGACGCGGAGGCATCCATCTCGTCCAGCCGCTCCGGCAGGGATTCCCACGGGATGTGCAGCGCGCCATCGATGTGGCCGTCCGCCCATTCGTCATCCGAGCGCACATCAAGCACCTCCACAAGGTCCACGGCGAGTGCCGCACGCACGTTCTCCGCACTCATCGCCCGCAGGGTCGCGAAGGGCCTTCCGGCCATGCGCCATGCGTTCATTCCGCCTTCGAGATGGCCGCGCACATCAAGGCCTCCGACACGGGACAACTGGAGGAGCACCGCGGCAAGGGTCTCGGGCGAATCCTCGTCAAGCACGAGATACACCGGTTTTCCGGACTCGAGGAATGTCGCGGCCCGGGAGGCGAATGCCGGCTGGGATCGCGCGACATTGATGCTTCCGGGAACATGGTTCGCCGCGAACGCGTCCGGTTCCCGCACGTCGAGGATGAACGCATCGACACCTGCTTCGACCTCTTCCTCGAATCGCTCAGGATCGAGGGGAAGGACCTCGTCCGGATGCGTTCCCGCCCGCGGTGCACCCTCCGTGTTGATGCGCTTGATCGCAAGGGCATTCCCGGGCTTGCGCGGCAGGTCCTCGGTGACGTGGCGCACGAACGATTCGCTGGTGGACTCGGAGAGGTACGGATTCGTGCGCTTCTCCCGACCGATGGTGGAGAGGAGCAGTCGACTCATGCGGGCGCCGCACGCGCTCCCGGCACCGTGGCCCGGGTACAGGATGACGCCGTCCCCGAATTCGCTGAACACGTCCGCGATGGTGTCGAACATGCTGGCTGCGAGGTCGGCAGCTCTCGATGTGCCCACGAGGTCCGGCCGCCCGACGCTTCCCACGAACAGCGTATCCCCGGACAGCACGGCGTACGGTTCGTCCGACCCGGAGGATTCGTCATGGATTTCGAGGGACACGTGCTCCGGTGTATGGCCCGGCGTTTCGCGCACACGGAGGACGACCTCGCCGATGCGGATCTCGGACCCCTCCTCCAGTGTCTCGTGGGGGAATGTGGCGTCCGCCCGCCGGGGCAGATGGATCGAAGCGCCCGTCACCGCTGCGAGCGCCCGGTTTCCGCTCACGTGGTCCGCGTGGAGGTGAGTGTCCACCACATGCCGGATGACGAGGCCGGCGTCCCCCGCCTCCTTCACATAATGCTCCACGTCGAGGTCCGGGTCCACGACAACCGCCTCGCCGGCCTGCTCATCGGCGATCATGTAGCTGAGGCAGCCCAATCCATCAATCACACGCTGGGTCACATACATGGGCGGCACCGTCCGTTCATCGACTCGGGCTCCATGCTTCAATCTCGCGGCTATCAGGCACACCCCCGGCCAACGGCGATGGTCCGCCACTGGCTCACCGGGGGTGGTGCGCGGCGATGCGGGAAGGCCCCGCCCGCGTCCGTTCGCGGCCACGGGGCGCATCGAAACATCAACCAGAACGACCAATCAGGCACGATGTGCACGATTCTCGAAAGGTGATCGAAACGACTGATCCTGCCGATTATGCGGACCGCGCACGGGAACATGACGAATATGCTTGGGTACCACGGCCAGGGGGGCTCGCCGTCCTGGTCGGACTGTTCGCCCTCATGGGGACGCTCCATGTCCTGGCCGTCCTCGGGACGACGGCGTTGGCGTTCCTCGGGAACACAGGAACCTTGAACGTGGGCGGCATCGACCTGTCCGGGCCATTCGGAGGCTTCCTGGCGGGAAGCGCCATCCTGGTCATGGTCCTCGGTGTCCTGAACCTCATCTGCGCCCGCGTCCTCTGGAGCCTGCACACGTGGGCGTGGGGACTCGCGCTCACCCTCGCCATCGTGAACATCCTCATCTTCCCCCACGGGACCGTGCTCGGGATCCTCGCCATCGTGTATCTCGGCATGTACGATGTGCGTGAGATGTTCAAGAAGGGGAGTCCGGCACGTCGAGCCACGCCGCTGCGTGGCCGCGCGATCTGAGCGTGACGGCTCGTTGCAGAATGTGGGCGCCCAAGGCAGTGCGGGCCGGTGCTGCCCTGCCGATGCCCGTGAGGCCGGTTCCGCATCTGCCCGCTCCCGGCGCTGCGCCCGTTCCGGCCCTTGCCTTGGGCGTCGCCGCGGCCGCTGCGCCCGCTCCCGCGGTTCCCTTCGGTGGCGTGCCCGCGCCCGCCACCGCCCCCGCCCCGATTCCGATCAGGGCAGGGGCGACGGTCCGTCCACGGCCGTCGGGATGCGTCATTCCTCGAATTCCTTCCGCTTCATGATCCACGCGCTGGCTGCAAGGGATCCGAGACCGATGGCGAGGATGATCAGGAGCGCCCGCATGGCGGACTCGCCTTCCGGCCACACCTGGAACGCGAGCGTCGGATTCCATCCCTCGAACGCCCACTGGATCCAGTGGAGGAGGCTCCCGTGGAGGATCCAATCCTGCGCGAGCGGCTGACCGTTCACGAGGACCCGGCGACCGGCGAGGATCATGCTCTCGAACCCGAGGATGTAGAGGAGGCCCACGAGGTACGGCCGCTCGCTCATGACACCCACGAGGGTGAACACCGCCCCGTACAGGAACAACACGACGATGCCGAACAGCAGGGGCCAGTAGAGGTAACCCGGATCGGCCCGTGGAGTCCCCATGAGCACAAGGTACGTGAGGAGAATACCCACGAGCACGGCGATGAGCGCTACACCGAAGTTGGCCACGAATCGCGTGATCGGCAGCTTCCAGCGCGCAACGGGGCGCGTCAGGAGGTACGTGAGGTTCCCGCGCTCCTGGTCATCCCGGATGACGCCGCCTGCGTAGAACAGGGCGATGAGCGGCACAAGGAGGGTGAAGTGCAGCGGGAGCAGCACCTGCGACCGGTAGAAGTCCTTCGCCGTTGCTTTTTCTTCCGGCTCCTTCCACGTGAGGCGGCGGTCGCTCGCGAAGTTCTGGATGACAGCATTGTCGCTCAGGTTGTCCCCGCTTGCGACCCGCGTCGTGTCGAGGAATGCGAGGATCGCGAAGTTCCCGATGGCGATGTTCGGGTACGAGATGTCCGCGGTCGCATTGCCTCCCGCGCCAACATCGATCGGCACCTCGTGGTTGAAGATCGGGGTGGCTTGTCCGGTAAGGGTCACCCGGTACAACTGGAAGACGACGGTTCCGTTCGCGAGGTCCGACGGGCCGCGGTTCGCCACGTTCACGTGGAACGTGAGGTTGTCGCGCTGATACACCTGTTCCGGGGTCCACGTGACACTGCTGATCGTGGCATTGACCTTCGGCAACGTGTTGTTCTCGTCCGTGGTGTTCCCGGCGGGCGGCGGAACCTCGATCTGGGGCCGGACCTGCGGGTACCGCACCTGGATCTGGGCGGGGCGGTAGTTGTTCAATTCCTCGATCTCCGGGACATCCTCCTCGAAGAAGTCCGCGAAGGCTTCCACCTGGAAGGCGCCGGCCTGCGTGGTCCAGTTCATCCTGACCGTCGATTCGGTGCCGGAGGCGAGGCCGTTCACGCGCATGGTCTCGTTTGCGACGTCCCGCCAACGGATCGCGCCGCCCGGCGCCTGCTCGTAATAGCCGACGCGGATTGTCACGTTGAACGCGCCGACCGATGCGGTGTGCACGTTGCGGACGGTGGCGGAGATGTTGATGAGGTCACCCGCTTCCGGGTTTTCACGGTCCCATGAGACATCGACGACAGCGATGTCCGCATCGTGGGTCCATACCCATGCGCCCGTGAGGGCGGGCGGCACGAGGGCGACGGCGAGGACGATGAGGAACCCGGGCGCTTTCATCCAGCGTGTGAGGGAATCCTTGACGAGGAGTTTCGTTGCGGCTTCCATGATTCATCCCACCAGGTAACGGAACACGGTTTCCACGTGATCATCTGGACTTGTGATGCTCGTGAACGGCAATGGATCACCGTCGGGTCTGCCCAGCAATTCCTGGAGCGCGGTGTAGAATGCGGCCGGCTCACTCGTGCGGATGACGAGTGCATCCGGCTCGATGTCCATGGCGGCCACACTTTCCCAGCCCCAGATGGCGGCGCCGATGGCGCGGGGGGCCGGGGTCTGGATGCGCACGGTGCGCGGATAGCGTTCGAGGAGGTCGCGGATCTCGCCCGCGTCCCCGTACGCCATGAGGCGCCCATGGTTCATGACGAGGATGCGGCGCGTGAGCGCCTCCACATCCGGCAGCACGTGGGTGGAGACGAGGAGGCTCTTCCCCTGGTCCCCCATTTCGCGCATGAGCTTCAGGAGGTCGCGGCGCGCGACCGGGTCCGTACCGAGGAGCGGCTCATCGAGGATGAGGAGGTCCGGGTCATGGGCGATGGCGAGGGCGAACTTCAACCGCTGGTGCATGCCGTGGCTGTACGATTCCACCGGCTTCGACGCAGCATCCGAGAGGCCCACGCGCGCAATGGCGTCATCGGCGGCGCGTTCGGCCATCCCCGGTTCCAGCCCTGAGAGGCGGGCGGCGCGGATGGCGACCTCGCGTCCCGGAAGCTCCCGCCACGGGGCCTTCGCTTCCGGAACGTACCCGATGCGGCGCAGGTACCCGGGGTTGGACCACGGATCCTGCCCGAGCACCCGGACGCTCCCTGCGCTCGGTCGACTCAGGCCCACGATCATGCGCATGAGGGACGACTTCCCTGCCCCGTTGGGGCCGAGGACGCCGACGATGCCGGGTTGCACCTTCACGGACACGTCGTTCACGGCAATCACGTCCCCGTACCAGCGGGAGACGTGGGAGAGTTCGAGGACGGGCGCGACGCCAGCGCGGGTTTCCACGGACGGAACGATCGGGTTCTCGGCCAGGTCGGGCACTTCGATGTCGGATGCCGCGATCGCTGCCACGTCCTCCGGTTCCAGTTTCTGGTCAGCCACGGTCTTCACCTCGCTGTCGGGGGTGGCGCCATGCAAGGAGTCCCCAACCGAGTCCGGTCAGGGCGCCCCACACAAGGAGGCCCCACCAGAACGGGAACGCATGGGGGCTCTCCGTCGAGAAGAGCCACCCGAATTGGCCTTCGAGGGCCGCGAACGGGTTCAGGATGGCGAACCGTGCGTCCTCGGTGAGCGCCGTGAGAGGCGCAATCCGCGAGAGGAGAGCGGGCGGGTCCACAAGGTACGAGAACGTCGCGAAGGCTCCGAAGAGGAGGAGCGCCGCAGCACCCGATGATCGGCTCACCGAGGAGATGCCGAGGGCGAGTCCGGACGCCATGAGGCCCCACATCAGCGCGTACAGGAGCGCCGGGAAGATCGCGGTCGCCCACGCGTCCGGGTGGTTCTCGTAGAACACGAAACTGAATCCCCAGTACATGACGGCCGGGATCGCGATGACCGCGGTCGTCAGGGTGAGGAGCGCAACGATCTTGCCGCCCAGGTATTCGAGGCGGGACACGCTGCGCGACAGGTACAGTTCGAGGGCACCGCGGCGGGCGTCCTCAAGGAGCATGGGGCCACCGACGGCAGCGCCGACGGCGAGGGCGAACCACGCGAGTTGCCGGAGCATGGCGAGGAACCCTTCGATGTCGTGGCTCGTTGTGCCGGTCCCCCGCAACTGGTAGAATTCGATGATCGAGCTCAATCCCCAGGCGATGCCGAGGGCGATCGCCATGAGCGACCAGCGGTTCCGGAGCGCGTTCCGGATCTCGTTCTCCGCGATCACGGGCAATCGGGAGCGCGCGGTGGGCGTGCCTTCCCACCGCGGATACGGGGTGATTCCTTCAGGCATGGATGGGCCTCCTTGTTCGGAGAGCGTCGCAACGGATGCGGCGGATCGGTTCGGGGAAGAGCGCGTGGATCACGAGGATTCACGCTCCTTGACTTCGACGGACACCTCGCCGGCGGCGGGGTCCGTGGGATCGGTTCCGGCGTCGGCGGCAACATCGGCGGCGGCGCCTGATCCGTCGGCGTCTGCTGCCGGGGCCTCCGTGACCGGGATGCGTCCCGAGACGGCTTCCTCGAAGACTTCGTTCAGGCTCAATTCCACCGGGGACAGGTGGCGGACCACGAGGCCCGCCTCCGCCGTCCACCGAAGGAGTTGCCCCGCGTCGGCCGTGGCCACCCGAAGGGATGGCGCAAGCCACTGGTGCTCGACGCCTTCCTTCACGAGGCGCTCCATGAGGGGTTCCGGCGCCGCGTTCAGGCGCACTTCGATTCCCCGGTCCTGTGCCGTCCGGAGGGACGCGACGGGGCCGTGCTCCACGACCTTTCCGTCGTTCAGGATGAGGGCATGCGTGGCGACGCGCTCCACATCGTGGAGGAGGTGGGTGCTCAGGATGACCTGCAGGCCGTGCTCGCGGGAAAGCTCGGAGATGAGGGCAAGGATGTCTTCCCGGGCCTCCGGGTCCACGCCTTCCGTGGGCTCGTCGAGCACAAGGAGTTCCGGGTCATGGACGAGCGCCTGCGCGATCTTCAGGCGCTGGCGCATGCCCGTGCTGTACTCCTCCACGGCACGGTACCGGGCTTCGCCGAGGTTCACGTAGTCCAGCACCTGGTGGGCCCGCTGCACGGCACTCGCCGGGTCCATGCCCACGAGGCGGCCCGCGTAGGATACGGCCTGCACGCCGGAGAGGTGCGGGAATGCTGCATCGCCTTCGGGCACGTACCCGATGCGGCGGCGCAGTCCTTTGCTCGACGGGTGTTCGCCGAGGATCTCGACGGACCCTTCGGACGGGGTCAGGAGGCCCATCAGGATGCGCAGCAGCGTGGACTTGCCGGCGCCGTTGGGGCCGAGGAGACCCAGGCAGCCGGGCTCAAGGTCGAACGAGACCGGGCCGAGGGCGCGCTTCATTCCATAGGAACGTGACACGTTGGTCAGCCGAGCCAGCCGCGCGGGTTCCGACGGCTCATCGGGAGCCTCTCCCTCGGCACCGTCGCCCGATTCGGCGGGAAGGTTCGATTCATCGCCGGACCCGACGGCGTCGGAGGTTTCCGGCGCCATGGCGTCATCCGTTCGATCGGCGGAACTTGCACCGGACGACGCATCGTCCGGATCATCGCTGGCGCGGATGTCGACCGCGCCCGACGTCTTCGAATCCTCGTGGGGTGTCACAGGAACGTCCTCCAAACAGGGTGGACTGCTCAGGATCTACTGACGAATGCAGCAAAGGCACGCATGTCGGGCCCGCAGGTCCCGCACGTCACGTGCCGGATGGGCGCAGGAATCCAGAGGGGGGACATAAACGCAACGGGTTTTGCCCGAACGCGGGAACGACACGGTGCAGGGGATCGGGCGAGGCTTCCAAGGGTTCGTCGGTGCCTGGCAGGCGCATCTGCGGGTTGTGCACATGCTTCGTCCAGATCGCGCGGTGGGGGCCGCGTGGATGGTGGGAAATCCGGGGGCCGTCGGACACGCCGCCGCCGTGGTCTGCCCACTGCCCCCTCGCCCGTCCCACGATGCGCCCACGGCGCCAGCGCGGTGAACCGCTTGCACGCGCTCCGCCGGACGGGACATGACCGCGACAGGCGACGCTGCCCGCGTACCCGACTGCTGGTCTGCCCACCCACCCCATGACGACGGACGACGCCCGCCCGCCCCACGACCACGTCTACGACGACGGACGGTGCCCGCCCGCCCCACGACCACGACTACGACGACGGACGGCGCCCGCTCACCCGCCCCCACGACGACCACGACGACGGACGACGACGGACGATGTCGCCCACGACGCCTGGCAATCGTCGGCTCGCTTTCCCCCGCCACATCCACTGCGGCCCACGCCGCCGGCAGGTCGTGCCGAAAATGCTCGGAGATAGGCTCAAATAGTGCTTGTGGAATGAGGGGCTGCCCGACACGGCCAATCCGTAGTCGCGTCGGCGCCCCCGTGGGGTAGTCTGGATATCCTGATAGCTTGCGGAGCTATTGACCCGAGTTCGAATCTCGGCGGGGGCACTTTTCCTGCGGTCCAACCCAACTGCGGGTCACCGTTTTTCCAGCGCGCGAAATCGCAGCGCCGACGTTTCGTGAACCGTTCCAACGGGCGACGGCCTGCCTTGCTGCGGGCCCGATGCGAAGGACCCCCGACCCCCGTTTGTTCGAACGGGTCGATTCCCGACCTCAAATGCTGTGTCCGCTGCCGCTGGCCCCGCGTGGGAACAGGAATTACATGTCCCGCTCGCCGGCCTTTGTCCCAACCCCGTTTCAACAAACCGTTAACCATGCGACCTTGGCGAGCAACATCGCACGTGACTCCCAGCGATGACGGCCTATCTCCTGTTCCCGACGAACGGACCGTGCCGGTCGTTGACGACGAGGAGGACCTCCGCGAGGCATTGAGCGACCTGCTCGGGGTGAGCGTCGATGCCACAAGGGTTCTCATCGGCGGCTCCGCGGCCGAAGCCCTGCGCGTGCTCGTCGACGAACCCGTCGACATCGGTGCCGTCCGCCCGCCATTTCCACCTTGCCTCCGTTTCTGACAGGCGCGACCCTTGCATGCGATCCAATCGACGGCATGCACCGGAGGCCACGATCAGTCGGCCCCACTGGGCGAAACGTCGTAAGCGCCCGCGATGACCCAGGGTCCGATGGCCATTCGAATCAACATCACACTTCTCGGGCTCGTCGCAATCGCCTGCGCCATGGTCGTTCTCCCGGCCGCTGGCGCATCGGCACCACCGACATGCGAGGATACCGAGTCCAAGGATGAAGGACCGGGATACACCGAGCGTACCCAGAAGCGATCGTGCGTCGTCTATGTCGACGGCAATGAGGGGTCCGTTTGCGTCCTCTACGAGCGCACCGAAACCGAGCGATGGGATTGCGAACCGTACGGCCACAGCCGGACCCACACAATCTACACGAACGCGGTTTGTTCGCCTTCGCTTGCGTGAAGTGGTTGCGTGCGGCGCTTGTCATGACGCCGGTGCTCCGTTGATGACTGGGCCTCGGTCACAAGGGGTGGTACGACCGATGGGTCCTACCCGCCCTGTCCGGCGCGAAGGACCCGGCACGCTTCGGCCCGAGCCGCGGCTCATGAATCTGACCCTGACGAGGCTCCAAACCTCGATCGCCGATTCCCGAGCGATCGATGCCTATCCGGTCGCCCCATCGAATCCGACCGGCTCCCCCAGTCCAAGATCCCAGTTCCGCAACCCCTCCGCATTCTGCAGCATGTACAGATGGATCGGGATCGTCGCCCACACCCAGTGCTCAAGGTCACGCACGCCGGCTCCGAGCAAACCGAAGTCGTTCACAGGATCATCCGGCCCCGCGTACCCGCCGGTCTCCATGGTGAACGTCGGGATCTGGAACAGGTCGTACGCCCAGTCCATGCTCGTTCCGCCGGCCCAGTAGTCCATGCAGTCCCCGCCGTCGCCGTGCCACCCGCCGGCACCGAATTCCGTGTTCCCCTTCACCCACGCGTACACCTCGTCGAAGACCGCCCGGTGTTCCGGGGGCACTTCATAGGGAGGGTTCGGCGCGGTCCACGGACTCGTGATGCAGTGGGCCGCGGTGTGCAGGGAAACGTAGTACGCGAGCCGGTCGCCAAGGGCAAGTGTCGCGTCCCGGATCGCACGCGTTTCCGGCTCCGAGAACGCCTTGGGTCCCGCGTACTCGCCCGAAGGGCCAAGGGGCGTGGTTTCGCAGTTGTTGCTGGCTCCCTCCGCGCACCACTCGAAATCGTAGTTGCGGTTCAAGTTCACGGCGTTCGCGTTGTATCGGCTCTGGCGCGTGTAGCCGTCGGGGCTCACGAGGGGGACGACCCACACCTCGGTGGTTTCGAGGACGCCGCGGATCGTGGCATTCGCCTGACCGTTCGTGGCGAGGAAATCGGCGAGGAACAGGGTGCTCTC
>JBFILE010000074.1:0-13209 GCA_041599855.1 Thermoplasmatota archaeon | reverse complement strand
GGTGGGGTGGGGGTGGGTGGCGTTCAGGGATGCAGGGCGAATCCGGTGAGGCCGGTCGTTTCCGGGATCCCGAATGCCAGGTTCAAGGTCTGGATGGCTGCGCCTGCCGTGCCCTTGACGAGGTTGTCGAGGGCTCCGAGGATGACGATGCGGCCCGTCCGCTCATCCACGTCGAACCCGACATGGAATTCGTTCGTGCCGGCGCACAGTTTCGGTTCCGGATACCGGTAGATTCCCGTGCGTTCCTTCACGATGCGCACGAAGGGCTCGTCGCCGTAGTCTTCCCGGTAGATGCGCCAGATGTCCTTCGCGGTCAGGGGTTCCGTGAGGAACCCGTGGCATGTGGCCAGGATGCCGCGCACGAGTTCCACGGCATGGCAGGACAGGTGGACGGGGATGCCGCACTGCTCCTCGATTTCGCCCTGGTGCCGGTGGCCGGTGGGGGCATACGCGCGGACGACGCCCGCCCGCTCCGGGTGGTGGGTCCCGGGATTCACGGAGGCACCGGCGGCACTGGACCCGACCTTGGCATCCACGACGACGCGGTCCCGCTCGAGGAGTCCGCGTCGCGCGAGGGGCCAGAGGGCCATGATGCTCGTGGTGGCGATGCATCCGGCTCCGGACACGAGGCGTTCGCTGCGGATGGCGTCCCGGTGGCCGATCTCCGGAATGCCGTAGGCGCGGTGGCCCACGTGCTCGGGCGCAGGATGGTCCCAGCCCGGGTAGTGGCGCACGTAGGAATCGAGGGATCCGAGGCGGAAATCGGCGGCGAGGTCGAAGACGCGGCCGGCGCTCTTGAGGTAATGGCCGATGCGGGGCGCGCTCGTGCCATGGGGCCCGGCAAGGAACACGGCGTCCACGGTCGCTTCGAGAGCTGCGTCGTGGGGGACGAAGGAAAGGGCGCTTGCGCGCAGGTTCGGATGGGCCGCGCTGATGCGTTTTCCAGCGTACCGCGACGACGTGGCATAGGCGACTTCCACGTCCGGGTGTTGAAGGGCGAGGCGAAGCAGTTCGCCGCCGCCGTAGCCGCTCGCTCCCACGATGCCGATTCGGATCGTCATCGGGAGCCACCCGCCTTGGCGACTTCCGCCGCGTGACGGATCATGTGGCCGGGAATGTCCACGCCCGTGGGCGCGACACTGTTCTTGAATTCCATGGTGTGGTTCACCTCATGGCAGGTGAGGGTGCCGTCCGCGGTCTCCATGATGTCGAGGGCGACGACGCCGCCGCCCACGGCTTCGGCCGCCCGCGTCGCAAGGTCCCGGATGTCGGGGGTGACCTCGCACGCGCTCACCTTCCCGCCTTGCGCGGTGTTCGTGATGAAGTGCGCGTCGTTCGCGCGCCAGATGGCGGCGACGACTTCGCCACCCACGTAGAATGCGCGGATGTCCCGGTTGGGCTTGTCCACGAATTCCTGCACGTAGTACGTGTGATGCTGGACCCCGAGGAACCGCTTGTGTTCAAGGAGTGCGTCCGCAACTTCGCGGTCCGGGGCACGGGCGATGAGGCGGCCCCACGAGCCCACGACCGGCTTCAACACCACGGGGTAACCGAGGCGGTCGCAGGCGGCGAGGGCGCTCTCGTGGTCGAGGGCGAGGAGGGTGCGGGGCGTGGGCACGCCCGCGCGGGCAAGGAGGAGGCTCGTACGGGCCTTGTCGCCGCAGTTCACGACCACGTCATGGGGGTTCACGCACGGAATCCCGTACTGCTCGAGGGCCATCGTGACGTAGTGGCTGGCATGGTAGCTGATGGATCGCTCGATGACCGCGTCGAACCCGAGGAGTTCCCGGGGGGGCTCGTGGGCGTCCATGACGAGGGTGCGGTCGTCCACGGGGACGAGGTCGACGCCGTTCCGCTCGGCGGCGTCGAGGAGCATCTTCTCGTCGGTCCGGATGCGGCTGTGGAGGAGGGCGATGCGGACCATGGTCACACCTCCCTCGCGGGAATCGGGGGGGCCGGGGTCCGTGCCACGGCTTCCGCATGAAGGCGCGCGAGTTCGGCGTCGGAGGCGTCGCGTACGCTCCGTTCCTTCACGAGGGCCAGCACGGCATCCACGATGACATCCTCGGCCGGAAGGCCGAGGTCGCCGAGGCGGGCCCGGACCGTGGGGCGTCCCGCCATCTTGTCCACGACGAGCCTGCGTTCGCGGCCCACGAGTTCAACGGGAATCGATTCGTAGTGCTTCGGATTGTTGAGGACGGCGGCCACGTGGAGGCCGGCGTTGTGGCTGAAGGCGTTCGCGCCGACGATGGGCATCTGCGCGCCGACGGGGATTCCGGAGTGGCGGGCCACGGTCTCGGAAAGCCGCGGAAGGAGGTCGAGTCGCCACCGTTCGCCGAGGCCGAACTTGAGGCGGAGGGCGACGGCGGTCTCGGCAAGGGGCGCGATGCCGGTGCGTTCCCCGAGGCCGTTCACGGTAACGTCCACGACGGCGGCTCCGGCACGGACGGCAGCGAGACTGTTCGCGACCGCAAGTCCGAGGTCGTCGTGGCAATGGATGCCGACGGCGGAGCGACCGTGGGCCCGATCGATACCCCTGGAATGAAGGTCGGCGCGGTGGTCTTCGAGGGCCATCACGAGGCGGCTCACGAAATCGTGCATGGTGAAGGGGTCCATGTGGCCGGTCGTGTCCGCGACGCCGATCCTGTCGGCGCCCGCTTCCACGGCGGCACACGCAACCCGGATCACCTTGGAAAGGTCGCTCCGGACCGTGTCCTCCGGCGTGTATCGGACCTTGAGTCCGTGGGCCTTCGCGTAGGCGACGGTTTCCGTGATGAGGGCGATGGCTTCGTCCACGTTCTTGCGGAAGTGTTCCTCGAGGCGCGCGTCGGCGACGCTGAAGAAGATCCCGACCCAGTCCGCGTCCGATTTCAACGCGAGGTCCACGTCGGACTTCATGGCGCGGGAGTGGGCGACGATCTCGGCGCGAAGGCCTTGCCGGGTGACCGCCTGGACACCTTGGAGGGTATCCTCGCTCACGGCCGGGTGGCCGGCTTCGATGTAGTCGACGCCGAACGAGTCGAGGAGGGTGGCGATCTCCACCTTCTCCTCGATCGTGAACTGGACGCCGGGTGTCTGTTCGCCTTCGCGCAGGGTGGAATCGAGGAGCTTGACCATGGGAATCGTTGTCCGGACGGAATTGTGGCGGGTTCAGGCGGCTGGAGGGGACGGGTCTACTCGCCCCAGTCCTCGGCTTCCTCGGGAGCCGGAATGACGGCGAGCGGGGAGATCGCGCTCACTTCGAGTTCCACGCCGCAATCGGTGCAGTTGGTGATTTCCCCGACGATGGGGCTGGTGAGGGTGATGGCGGCGGCGCATTCGGGGCATTCGGCAGACACGGGCTCGGTGGTTGCGGTGATTCCTGACATCGTGGATCATCTCCGGGTTTCGTGGCCATTCCGGTCATTGTCAGCGGAATTCGCTGTCAATGCTACGAAAAACCATGCTGTAGTTGCGCCTATCGCAGGGAGGTACTTAAACATTCGGTCCCGGAGGAGGGGGTTTCCACGAATTCCATGCCTCGAAAGGCTCATTCCGCGGGAATCCGTCGCCCGCCTCCGATGGGACGCGCGCTCCACGAATGCCCCCTGGCAGCCATCGTGCGCCCCGACGGCGCATCGATGGCCTACCGGGAACGCCCCGGCACCCGGGACGGGCCCGACGATCCGATCCTGCTCATGATCCATGGCGGAGGCATGAGCGGTGCCACATGGACCCTTGCCGCCGACCAGATTCCCGGCCCGCGGATCCTTGCGCCGGACCTGCGCGGCCACGGCGGCTCATCCCATGCCCGCGGCGCATACGAACTGCCGTCGTTCGTTGAGGATGTCCTCGCCCTTCTTGATGCGCGGGCCCCGGACCGGCCATTCGTTGTGGTCGGCCATTCCCTCGGGGGCAGCGTCGCCGCCCGCGTGGCCCTTGCCCGCCCCGACCGGGTGCGCGGCGTGGTCCTGGTCGATGCCGCCTTCCACCCGGACGGCCCGCCCCTCGGGCGCATCGCCTCCTTCATGCGCAACCTTCCCGAAGTCTTCGACACACCGGAGGACGCCATCGCGTGGGCCCGGAACGGGTGGCCGGTCCGGAACCGCGAGAGCGTCAGGCGCGTCATACCGACACTCCTCCAAACGCGCGCAAACGGCTCCGGCGCGGGCACGGCCGGTCCATGGGTCTGGTCCGTGGACCTCGCGCTCCTCGACGTGGACCTCTGGAAACGATGGACTCTCGACCTCGGCGAAGCCTTGGCGACCCCTCTCCGCGCGCCCGTGCGCGTCGTGCGCGCGGAAGGGAACTTCGTTCCCCGGTCCTCGATTCGGGAACTGGAATCCATGGGCGTGCGTGTGACCACCGTGCCCAGGGCGGGCCACGTCGTCCACGAGGATGCGCCCGAGGCGTTCGCGGCCATTCTCGGCGAGGTCCTTGACGACGCCATCGGCGGCGCCTCGTGGAACCGTTGACCAGTCGATGCGGGTTCCATTTGCGCGGTCCCGGAAATGCGGCAACCGGCGCAGCGCGCAGGTGTGGCCCGCCGGGAAACGGCGACGCGCGCCACCGCCGCCCTGCCGGTTGCCGAATACGCGGGAACGCGGTGGCGGCTGAATGGGCAGATGCGCCGTTCGTCAAGGCGCCGGGTCGCGACATCGGAACACACGCACACGCGCCGAACCGGCGCGCACCGAACGGTATTGTAGGCCTGTCGCCCGACACCGGCTTGTGCTAGGGAGAACAAGCACGAACCTGATATGGGCCGGGGTCCTCATCGGACTCACCCTCGCGGTGCCTGCGGCGCAAGCCATGGCGTACGGCGTGGGTGACGAAGGGATCCTTGAACTCAAGAATGCAGGGGCGAAGCCCGACTACTCCCAGATCTGGGTCGGATCATGGATCCAGGACTCCGGATGGGGACACACCGAGGACGCGCTGCGCGAAGCCAAACGCGAAGGCGTCACGCCGCTCATCCTCTTCTATTACTGGGGCGACTCCATCAGCCCCAACGCCGTCAAGTACGGCGCCGGTTCCAAGACGATGCACGGATGGGACACCATGGCGAAGGACCTCGCGCGCCGCGCGAAGGCCATCATGGGTTCCTCGGAATTCATCGTCGTCCTCGAACCGGAATTCAACAAGCAGGGCATCACCGAGTGGGAAGCCTTCGACGGGTACCTCGCGGACCACGCCCGCATGATCAAGAACGAAGCGTGGACCGCGAAGATCGTCATCGGCTTCGGCCACTGGGGCGGCTGGGACCGATTCGACCGCGCCATGGCGGAAGCCCACTACTCGGGCACCCAGTGGATGCGCGGGTCCACCCGTGACGCCAAAAGCGGCGCGGAGAACTCGGCCGCGGAAGTCCTCAAGGTCGTCAAGAGCCTGAAATCGACGTTCGGCAAGGGTGTCATCCTGTACGACCTTGCCATCTCAAGCTACGGCGGATGGGAAAGCGCGCAGGAGCGCGCCATCCAGGGCTTCGCCGACAGGAAAGGTGAACTCGAAGCCGCCGGTCTCAAGGCCGTCGTGTGGCGGACCGTCAAGGACAACGACCACTCGTCCGGATACTACGGTGCCGCGGAGAAGAACTGGGGCGTCAAGCACTCCTGGGGCGGAGGGAAGCCTGCGTGGGACAACCTCGTCAACCTGATCAAGGGGTCGAGCGGTGCCGCGTCCGGCGGGTCCTCAAGCCCACCGTCCGGTTCCTCAGGCGTTTCATCCTCCGGGTCCGTCTTCTCGGACGTCGGCGGGAACGAATGGTGGGTCCAAGCCACCGTGTCCGGGTCCCCGTGGAAGGTCGAGGCCCGCGTGGACGGCGGCAGCTGGACGGCCCTCGCGAAACAGTCGTGGGGTGCGCACGCCGGGTCCGTCAAGGCCCCCCATGGAAGCACCGTCGAATTCCGTGCCCACATCGGCGGCGGGACGGAATCCGCCGCGTACAAGTGGCCGGACGCAATGCCGGCGACGGCGTCTTCCGGTGGCGGGTCCAGCGGCGGCATCACGACGCAGTCGGGTGACGTGTTCTCCGAGGTCAAGGGGAACCGCTGGTGGATCCAGGCGAACGTCGAGGGATCGCCGTCACGGGTGGACGCCCGCGTGGACGGCGGCCCATGGCTCGGCATGAAGCACGAGTCATGGGGCGCGTGGACCGTGTCCACGAGCGCGCCGGAAGGTGCGCGGGTGGAACTCCGTGCCACCTTCGGCGGGGCGTCCAAGACGGCTGCGTACAGCTGGACGGAAGGGGACGCGAAACCGGCCGGTTCCGGGTCATCGCCCCCGGCGCCGTCGGGGGGGTCGTCCTTCGATGCGACCTTCGACAAGAAGCAGGTCCTCGAGTGGTGGGTGCAGGTCGGCGTGACCGGCACGAAGTCCATCAGCAAGGTGGACGTGCGCGTGAACGGCGGCTCGTGGACGCCCCTTGCGAAGCAGAGCTGGGGCGACTGGGCCGGAAGCGTCCACGTGAACGGCGGCCAGAAGGTCGAGTTCCGCGCCACGGCAAGCGACGGGTCCACGGACATCTCGCAGGGCTACTGGCGCTGATCGGCGGACGGATCACCCCGCCGACGGTCGGGGTGCGGGCACTGCCCGCACCCCTCTTTTCCTCCTTTTTTTCCCTTCTCCACCCTTTCGCCCGTTTCCGGGTCTCCTTCCCGTACCCTTTGCGCCGGCTCTCCACTGACGGATGGCGGCCCCCGCAGCGCGTACCGAAACCTCCAAACGACGTGCAGGATTCCGGATGTCCATGGCGCATGCACCCGCGGGTGGCGAACCCCCCGGTTGGCATGGCGATGACGCTTCCGGCTCCTATGCGCGCTGGTACGAAGGGTCCGTGGGACGTGCGTACCGACAGATCCTTGCCGAGCGCGTCCTGGCCCACGTCCGGGATGCGGGATCCATCCTCGATGCCGGCTGCGGCACCGGGGCCTATTCCGGGATCCTTGCCGACTCGGACGCGCGGGCGCGCGTGGTCGCGTTCGATGCGAGCCGGGCCATGACCCGTCACGCCCGGGGCGCCACCCGTCCGGCGTCCATCGACTTCCTGCAGGCGGCCGCGGAAGGCATCCCGTTCCAGACCGGATCATTCGATGCGGTCGTTTCGTTGCACATGCTGGAATTTGCCCACGATCCGGACACGGCCATGCACGAACTCGCGCGGGTGTTGAAACCGGGCGGGATGGCCGTCATTGCCGTCCTCCGCGAGGCCAGCACATGGGCGCTGACCCGGCGCATCCCCCGCGTCCTGGCCAAGGACGCAGACCGGACGCGGTACGACCACGGCCGTTTCTTCCGCCGAGGTCATCTCGTGCGGACCATGGCATCCGCGGGCCTCCACCCCTCCCACGTGGAATCCCTGATCCGCTTCCCGCCGATGCCGCTCCCGGTGCCCGTCCTTCTTGCCATGGAATCGGCCGGACGCGCCGTGCCCGGATCCGGAAGCGTGATCCTCGCAGTCGCCACGCGGCAGGGCTGAGCGGCCCCCCGATACTCCCGCTCACGTGGCTGGCCACGTGTCCGCGCGTCCCCGGCCATGCCCCGGGTGGACGGTCCGACAGATCGTCCCGTGCCGCGCCCGCCACGGCCGGCTCCGCCATCGACGGGAACGCGGACGCGGCCCGTTGCACCCGGGAGGAACAAGAGAAGGGCACAAGAACGATTCCAGCGATGCAGCCCCCATGGCACCACGACCGGGCGACCGGGAGCGACTCGCCGCCGCGTTCCGCGCGCCCGAGCCCCCGACCCCGGAGGCAGGCGCACGCGCAAACGCCGTCCTCATCCCCATCTTCGACGCGGATGACGCAGGCGGCGGCACCATCCTGTACACGCGGCGCGCCGAAACCCTCACAAGCCACCCCGGGCAGGTCAGTTTCCCGGGCGGTCGCATGGACCCCGGCGACGACACACTGATCGCAGCCGCCCTCCGGGAAACCCAGGAGGAGATCGGGGTGGACCCGTCGCGCGTCGGCGTCCTCGGGCATGTCCACGACATGGTCACCTATTACGGGGCATTCGTCCGTGCTTTCGCGGGCCACGTGGACGGCCCGCCGCCGGACACGCCCGCGAGCCCGGACGAAGTGAGCGAAATCCTCCTCGCGCCTGTTGAACAACTCCTTGCGCCGGAGCGGTACGAATGCCGCCGCATGCGCGGCGACCACCGCGTCGTCCACTACTTCCACACGGATGCCGCGCTGGTGTGGGGCATCACGGGCGAGTTGACGGCGCGTTTCCTCGCCCGCGCCTATTCATGGTCGCCCGGTGCGACACCGCGGCTCATCGACGACATCGGCGCGTTCCTGCCGGAAAATTCCTGATTCCCGGATGGGTGCATGAGCGGGACGCACGACCGCATCCACCTGTTCCATGACGGTTGCCACATGCCGGGCGGAATCTCAGGAACGACGTCAGACCCTTCGCGGGTGTTGGACGTCACGTAGCGGTCTTGCCCGGTCGCGGGCTCTCACGCCGATGCCTTGCCGTCTTGACCGAGGCCCATCTTCTCGGCCCGATCGATGCCGATTTCGAGGAGAGCACCCATGAATTCGGCGTGGGACCACATGAGGGGGGTGGCAAAGCGGAGCACGCTGTCGTGGTCCCCGTTCGCGTCCGCCTGCTCGCCGCACCGTTTCACCTCGTCCCGCATGTGGACGACCTCCTCGACGATGCGGCTGAAATCGATGTGCGGGAGGAGGATCGCGGGATCGAACTCCTTCTCGAAGTCCAGGCCCGTCTCCCATTCCCGCTGCACGTAATCGAGGTACCGCTCGCGCGTGGTCAGGTGCTCGGGGATGCGGCCGTCCTCCGTGGCATGCTCGGAGATGGCGGCAAGGATGTCGACCGCCTTCTCCACGTTCCCGATGCTTGCGTGGTACTGGGCGAAGATGGCACTGTACTGCATCCACGGGCCGTTCCCGCCATGGATGTGGATGGTCGGGTCCTCCGCGAACGGCAGGTACCGCTGGAGGAGGCCGAGGTCCGGGTCCCACAGGCTCTTCTCCACGAGATTCGCACTCGCCAGGAGTTCCTCCGGCCCAAGGTCCGGGATGTCGAAATAGAAGGGCGACAACAGGGTCACGTCCGGTCGGCGATCGTACCGGCCTCGTGGTGTCAGGCGACGGATGAAGATGCCATCCTGGATGAAGTGCCGTTTCATGTTCTTCCCGAGCATGTCCACGTGGCCCGCCAGGCGGCGGGTGAACGCCGCATGGTCGGTGTCCCCTTCAAGGGCCGCAAGGAGCCGGCGTCCCGCGGCGAGGTGCGCGCTGTTCGTCCACAGCGTGTACCCTTCCTCGATGGCGGATTCGTGGACGCTCGTCGTGGAGAAGATGAGGTTGATGCCGGGGCGGAAGTTCGCCTTCAGGGCATGGGAGAACGCGCGCACCGCGCTCTCGATGATCCGGGGCCGGTTCACCGGCGCGCCCAGGGTCTCCGCGGCTTCAAGATGATCGAGGAGGACGAGGATCCCGTGGGCCGGGTTGTCCTCCTGCTTGTAGATGCTCGTGTCCGTACCCGATAGCTCGTACCGCTGTCCCCAGAAGCCGTCGGCGCGCTGCACCGCGAGGAGGAATTCCGCGCTGCCTTCAAGGAACTCGAACGCTTCCCGGGAGCGCTCCTTGGCACGAATGAGTCGTAGCAGCGTCCGGGATGCGCCGCCAAGGTCCCGGGGGTACACGTACGGGTAACGGGTACCGGGAGGCGTGGCCAGCGGCAGGCGGCGGCCCTGCCAGGCGCGCGCGCAGGAACTGAACGCGGCAAGATGGGTGTCGAGGCTCGCGAGGCCGGGCACGCACGAACTAGGTGCGGACCCCCGCTATAAGGGTCGTGCCTGCGGCAGGTTCGGGGGGGCGGCGTGTTCGGGGCCATTGCACCGAGCGTGGGGCTCCGCGCGCGTGCACCGCGCGTGCATCCATTGCGCGGGCGGAACCGGTCCACGTGCCGGGAGTGCGCCATGTGGCGGCGGGCATCCGGCATGCACGGCCGTCACAGCGGCGGATTCGACGCCCGGAACACCGTCTGCTTCTTGGCCCCGCGCTCCAGCTTCGCGTGGAACGCGTACCGGTTCGGCACCCGGTAGTCGCGCCCCGTCCACCACGGGCACTTGCGGCACCGGTACCCGGTCGGCACGTTTCCGCCCGCGAGGGTGCGGTTGTGGGTCTTCACCAGATCCGACCGGCAGACGGGGCACTGGGCAAGGGTCGGGACCGCACCCTCGTGCCGGGCCCGGATGTCCACCGTGATGAGGCCACTCCGGAGGGCGAGGGCCCGGAGGCGCTTCTCGCCGAGTGCGAAGGCCGGGTCCACGGCCCGCAATTCCTCGAGGACGAGTTCCCGGAACCGCTTCTGGGACCCGACCGTGCTCTCGCTCATGATGACACGGACCGCGGCTGCAACGATATCCTCGTCGGACGGCCGCCTGTAGGCAGGGGGGGCGTCCTGAGGCTCATCGGTGGCCAATGGGCGCGGATGGTGCACCCTCGAATAAAAAAGAACCGACCCCGTCCTTCCTGCCAGAACCCTTTTGCCTCGTGCACCGGCAAGCGGTCGTCATGACGAAGAAGACGACCGATCCCACGTTCCGCGAGTTGGAGAAGGCGCGGGAATTCGACAGGCAGGTCCACATCCAGAAGGCCATGGAGGCCGGACTCACCCGTGAAGAGGCGGAAGCGCACGCGGACGAGGACCTCGCCGACAGGGATGACACGCGGCCGTGATCGATGGGGCCGCGGCGAAAGGCCCGCCGTTCAAAGGGCCCTGTCAATGGAGTCCGACCCGGGTTCGGGAGGTTCCCCGGTCGGGCCCGATGGTCCCGGGCCGGTCGTCCCGAGATGCGTCGGCACCGTCACCGGCTTGATCTCCCGTTCCGGCGGCAGGAGGCCATCCTTTGTGGGCCTGCGCATGTGCTTCACGAAGTCCTTCGCCCCCGTCTGGATGCGCGCTTCCCGCAGGGAATGGTGGGTCTCCTCCAGCATGACGGCATCAAGGAGGTCCTTCGCCATCACCGCGATGTCGCTCAGGCTCACGATGCCCAGGAGTTCATGGTCCGCGTTGACGACCGGGACCCGGCGAACCACTCCCGCACTTCGCAGGGTGTCGATGACGCTGAACACATTGTCCTTCAGTGTCACGCACGCCGGATGCGGCGTCATCACGTCCGCGATGATCAACTGGGACGGGTTCCCATGGGTGAGGCCTTCGCAGGCGAGTTGCCGATCCGTCACGATGCCGACGACCTTGCCATCCTGCAGGACGACCACGGACCCGACGCATTTCTCGCGCATGAGTTCCGCGACCTCCATCACGCTCTGGTCCGTTTCGCACGCGATCGGATCCCGTGTCATGAAGTGTTCCACATGCATGTGGTCGCGCGTTGGCACCGCCGGAAGGGAATAGGCTCTCGTCCGGGAATCGGTGCGGGGAGCGCCAGCAAGGGAGGTAAACAGGGTGGGGGGTGAGGAATCGACACGGCCCCGTTGGCTCCCGCTCTGTGTTGCGCGATCCGCCGGAACCGTGCGCCGGCCACGCGGCGAGATGGGGGCCGGTGGCTCGCCCAAGGGCGTGGATGCCGCCGGCAATCCCCGTGGAACCGCGCGGTCACTCGCTCGGGATCCGTCGGATGAGATCCGTGCGCGTGATCATGCCGGCGATGCGGCCGTCCCCGTTCTGGATCGGGAGGCCGCCGATGTCCCGTTCGCGCATGAGGTGGGCGGCGTCCTTCGCGGGGGTGGTCGGCGCGGTCGTGACCACGGTGCGCTTCATGATGTCCTGCACGAGGAACATCTTCAACTGGTTGTTCTGGTGGTTCGTGCTCACCGTGTCCTTGAACTTCGCAAGGCCGAAGGCGATGTCGGTTTCGGCGATGATGCCCACAAGCTTGCCGCCTTCGAGGACGGGAAGCCGCTCGACCCCATGGTCGAGCATGATGCGCCGGGCGTGGATGACGCGGTCGGTGGGATTCACGGCGTGGAGTTCGGTGATCATGAAGTCCTGGACGGGTTCGTCGCTCAGGACGAACTGGAGGAAATCGGCCTTGGTGACAATGCCGAGGATGACGCCGTCATGGAGGGCGGGCAGGAGGCCCACGTCGTCGCGTTTGACGACTTCAACGGCGTCCGCCGTGTCCATGTCGGGATTGATCGTCTCGTAATGGCGGCGCATGGCACTGGAGGCATGGAGACTCGATGCGGGGACGCCGCGGTTCTTGATGGCGCCGAGTTCGTCGGCGATGTCGCCGTCGGTGATGACGCCCACCATCTTCCCTTTCTCGACCACGGGCATCTTGCTCACGTTGTACTTGGACATGAGCGTGAGCACGTGCTCGAGGCGTTCATCCTTGTCCACTGTCAAAACGTCCCGGGTCATCATGTCGTTGACTTTCAAGCGACCACCTTGGCTGGGGGACCCCATGGATCCCGACTGTTCCTCCGCGTGCTGGAATCGGCTCGCGGAGACTTTTCCTTCCCGCGTCAAGTAGCAGGTGTGTGCGCATAAAGGCTCTCGTCGACTGTCGGTTGCGGGAGTCGTCGCATGTCCGGGGGGCAGCGGGCGGGGCGGGTGCAGGGGGGCCCGCCCCCGGGAACAGTATTTTCGGTCACCTCTGACTCAATCGTATGACGCCCGCCGCGCTCGACGATTCCATGAGCTCGATCTATGAGCGGGAGCTGAAGGGCATCCTCGAAGGGGACTCCGCCTGCGTCGCCCGGGTCTCGAAGACATCCGGCGTCATCGCCGCGGATGCGTATGCGAAGGCTGCCCATCACCCCTTCATGGTCGTCCGTGCAGCCGGCTCCCTCGGCGTGGACCTCGTCGCCCTCCGCGGCGACGTGAGCTTCCCCATCGAGGTGAAGAGCAGCGTCAACCCCACCCTGCATTTCAGCGAGTCCAACGGCAAGCGCGCCAAGCAGGCCGAGGTCTTCGGCGCGGCGGCCAGTCGCACGAACGTGCTCCCGGTCTATGCCTACCGGTTGAAGAACGTGCGGAACGACGACCCGTGGCGCATCTTCGTCCTCCCTGCCGAAGGCCTCACCGGCCGCCCGGGTGTCCTGTACTCGCGGCTCCCCAAGGTGGCCACGACCGCGGCGGGCGTCCCCGTCATGCGGTGGAACGACGGCATGCCGCTGAACAAGTTCCTCGAATACCTCACCCACGCCGTGCAATAGATGGAAGGGTCGGCGGGCGTCCCCACGCAGCGGGATTGAGCGGGCCGCGAGGAGTGGGTGCGACAGTTGGGGC
>JBFILE010000073.1:0-13239 GCA_041599855.1 Thermoplasmatota archaeon | reverse complement strand
TCGGCACGGGCCACACCGGCCTCCGCCGCATCCTCCAGCACAACAAGATCCCCACCACGCTCCTCCAGAAGTGGTTCAACATGTGGGTCCCGACCGCGTTCGACCTCTTCGGCAAGGACCAGTCCGGCACCGCGGAATGGTCGTACGTGTGGGGCATCAAGGGCCGCTTCAACGAACTCGAAACCGATGACGAGCTCGACAAGCGCAACATCAACGACTACAACCGGACCCTCTACTACGAGGAGTGCCTCGGACTCGCCGAACAGCTGAACACGGCGAAGAAGGGCGACCAGCCGGACCTGTACATCCCGAGCCTCAAGTTCAACCGCGCCATCGGCCAATGGGCCGGCGCTCCCTACGATGTGAACGGCAACCCCGTGGCCGAATCCGACTGGGAGGAATACAAGCGCTCCGTCCTCCCCACCGACGAGGACAAGGCGCAGCTCGCGGAGATCCTCAAAGAGAACGACTGGATCCGGCCCCGGTGATCAGGATGCCTGCCCTGACCCGACCCCCGAATCCGTGGCTTGCCGAGGACACGTTCCTCGCCGCCGCCCGCGACCTCTTCTGGACGCGCCAGAACGCCGAGCGCGACGAATACGAACGCCTCATCTACGATCTCGCCCCGCCCGCCGGTGCGGACCTCATGCAGAAGATGGCCGCGTTCCGCGGCGGATCCGCCCCCGGCATCGCAAAGGACGATGGCTACCGCGCGGTCGCAAGCGTCATGCGGAAGATCCGGTACCCGGACACCTCCATCCTCATGGACTGCAAGGACGTGGAAGGCCTCGACCTGTCCAGCCTCTCCAAGGTGCTGCACTTCCACCACCCCGCGTACCCCATCTTCTCCCAGAAGGCCGTGGACGCCCTCAACCGCATCGGGCACCCCATCGTGTACAATGCGAACCTGGACGAGGACGGCGTGGGATCCTACGCAGGGTACATCGCGACCCTCGACCGCCTGAAGCACAGGATCCACTTCACCGAGGTTCCGGAATCCAACTGCTTCCTCACGCGCATCGTGGAAGCGGCATTGATGGAATACTGACGGTGCACCACGGGGCCCGGTCCTTCCCCTTGTGGGAATCGGGCTCCGCATGGTCACCGATTCCGAGGCGCGGGTCGCCACGGCAGGTTTTTTTTTTCCAACGCGCGATGGATGAGCATCAGCCCGGGAGCCATGCCGACCGGATCCGTGTCGCACGGTCCCGGAGCGTGCGCCATCCGGGGGGTGCGGCAACGATTCCCCGGACCCGTTCCGCGGCTCGCCACGCCGCGAACCATGCGCCACGGCCGAAACGGGAAAGTCGCCCAAGGGACGAACGCCCGGCGTCACAAAGTTTAAGCCCCTCCTTTCAACCCATGGTGTTGTGCCTCGCGCGGCTTGCCCCGCGCACGGTGTTGCCGTCCCTGTTCAAGCAGCGGACACCCATCCCGCCACTGGAGTCAGCCTCCCAGTTTAGCCAAGCCTCCCTTAGTCAGTACCAGGGGCGGGATGCGCAACCCGGCACTCGTGCTTCGTGGCCGGGGGTCCCATCCCTCCGAGCCTCCCTTGATGCCTCCGGCCCTCGAAGCCCCTTTTTCTCCCCCGGGTTCCTTCCACTGCGTCGATCGATCCGCTCCGGTGGTTCGATCCTCCGTCGCGGATCCTACCGATTCGGGGGGGGGGACTTCCCTTTCTGCGGCTGCCCGTCCCGATACCCAGGACCAACCCGTCCCGCCGCCCTGCCTTCGTGGCGGCGCCGTCGGCGAGTTCCCTTCCGCGCGCGCCCGCATTCAACAACACTGCAGCGCCCACGGTCGCCGGTGTTGAAATCACGGCATCCGAGCCCTGCCACTCGGGAAACCGTTCCCGCGCAGGCATCCGTCGACCGTCGTTCCGGATCAACCGTCGAAGCGTTCTCCACCGCTCGCGCCCGGAGCTGCCCGGATCCGTCCGTTTCCTCCTGCCGATTCTCGCCGCCCATCGGGGCGCAATGGGATCCGGCCACAACCGGATATCGCCCGGAAGGCCAACGAGCGGACGGTGAGAAACGATATTCGAAGCAAGACCGGGAGCACCAGAATGCGGGAACGGGCCTGCTCTCCGGGGCTTCCTCCGGGAAGTCTCCGGGGGGTGGGGCCGCTCTCTGGCAACCAACGGAATCGGAGGAACAAACAACATGAACGCAAAAAAGATCGTGACACTGCTGGTTACTCTGGCAGTCGGAGTATTCGGCGTGGTCGCCGTCGCGGGCACTGCAATCGCCCAAGGCGCCGAAACCATTCCGGATGACCTGACCACCGGAGCTGACTTCAACGATGGATCATCCGAGGATCGGGTATCCGACTTCGACGATGCCGTCGACGACATCCAGGGCGATGACCTGATCGCCACCTGCCGCCAGACCGGTGGGCGGGCCGATGGCGTCGGAGTGGTCTCGGACCTCAGCCAGGAAAGCGTTCGCGAGCGCGCCAGCTCGCAGGATGTTGACATCGACGAGGACGACGTGCTTCTCGGCATCGCACTCCACAACAACGGTGCGAACAACATCAACTTCAACAACCTTCGTGACATCAGCGCCGTTGAAACGGCACTCGTGTCCGAACGGCAAACGGCGAACCTCGACCGTGACGACGTGTTCTCGGCCCTTGCGCTTGGCCTCAGCGCCAACGAAGGAAGCCTTGACGCACTCGCCTGTGTCGCGGACCTCGACCGCACCGTTGAAGTGACGCACACGATGGACCAGACCGTTGACCTCGACGAGGACACCGTGCTCTTGGCCATCGCGCTTGCGAACTCGGCGTCGAGCCCCCTCGAACTCGAGGACATCGCGAGCTTCGACATCGCCGAATCGACCACGCGCAACGCCGACCAGACCGTGGATGTCGACCGCGAGGACACGTTCCTCGCGCTCGCCCTCGGTGCGGGCGGCAGCGCCTGATCAACCGGTGAACAGGGGCGGGCATGGCCTGCCCCTTTTTTTCTTCATTTTCCTGCCATTCGGGATCCGCCGGCTGGCGTCCATTCCCGCTGCGCACCGGATGCCCCTTCGGCGTGTCCAGGCGCCATCCCGCGCTCTTGCGCAAGTGGCTGCCGAGGATCCATGGCGCCTCAGCGCGGACCATCCTTCCGGCGAACGTTGCCTTGTGTCCAACCCCCGCTGTTTCCAACGCCCGCGGCCGTTGCGCATGCCGTCCCGCGTTTCGGCCCTGTTCCGGACGGCTGATGCGACCGGTCGGTGGCGACCGTTCCGATGGATCGGTTCAGCACGGGTGTGGATGCCCATGCCCGCTGCCGGCACCGACCTTGCCGCACCCGGGATCGGGCGAGGAACGTGGATCGAATACTTGATCCGGCGAACCGGGCGGCCCCAAAGGTCGGCCCCCCTGCGCGGATCCATCCATCTCGCCGCGATCGACCCCGCAATGCCGCGCGTGCGCGCCCAACCCGGCAGCGAACCGGCTCCTGCACACCAACATCGGGCGAGAAACAATATTCGAATCATCCTCCGAGGCGTTGTTGGTGGGACGATGCCTGCTGATCAAGGGCCTGCTCTTCGAGCGACCCTTTCCGCGGAAACCGTTCCCGCACACCAAAGGAATCGGAATCGGAGGAAAACAGACATGAACACCAAGAAGATCGGAACCCTGCTGACGACCCTGTCCGTTGCGCTGATCGGCGTCGCGGCTGCACTCGGAACGGCAGCAGCACAGGATGCGGAAACCATTCCCGACGAACTGACGAGTGGCGCGAACTTCAACAACCAGAATGACAACAGTCGAAGCGATTTCCAGGATTACTTCGATGACATCCAGAGTGGCGACGACCTGATCGCCATCTGCCAGCAGAGCGGTGGCCAGCGTGAAGGCGTTGCCGTCGTCGCTGACCTCAGCCAGGACAGCGTGCGCGAGCGCACCAGCTCCCAGGATGTCAGCATCGACGAGGATGAAGCCCTTCTCGGGATCGCGCTCCACAACAACGGAGCCGACAACGTCAACTTCAACAACCTCCGCGACATGAGTGCCACGGAGACCGCTCTCGTGTCCGAGAGCCAGACGTCGAACCTCGACCGCGAAGATGTCTTCTCGGCTCTTGCGCTCGGCCTCGATGCGAACGAAGGCAGCCTCGAGGCGCTCGCCTGTGTCGCGGACCTCGACCGCACGGTTGAAGTGACGCGCACGATGGATCAGACGGTCGACCTCGACGAGGACACGGTGCTCCTCGCCATCGCCCTCGGCAACGCGGCGGACAGTCCCCTCGAACTCGAGGAGATTGCGAGCTTTGACATCGCCGAAACGACCACCCGCACGGCGGACCAGACGGTGGACGTCGACCGTGAGGACACGTTCCTCGCGCTCGCCCTCGGTGCCGGCGGCAGCGGCTGATCCGCGCCGTTGAACCCCCCTGCCGGGGCCGGGCCTCGCGCCCTGCCCCGGCCATTTTTCCGTATCAATTTCACCGTTTGCAGTCCCATGCGTTCGAGACACGCATTCGGCCGGCGCCGTTGTTGCCGAGGACGCGTGAGGCGTCCCGATCATGGTTCCATGCGGGGTCGGGACTGTTTGAGCCCCGTGGGTATTCCCGCGGGATGAACGGACCTCAAGTCACGCCGGGCGGGCGTGGCGGGGGCCTCCCACCGCCGGCGCCCGACGTGCGTACGCAGCATGGTCACCCCGTCCATTCCATGCGTCCGGATCGATGGTGGCGAGCCCTCCCCGTGCGATGTTCCGCGGTTGGGGGCTGGCGATTCCGCGCTGGGGATCGCGGGGGTCCGGTACAACACTCGAATGGAATGCCATCGGATGCCGGTCTTTCGGCCATGTGGCATGTGGCGCTCTTGTCCATGTGGCGTGGCGAAACCCGCAGGGTCGATGATCGAAGCGTCCGGTCCGGCCGGATGTTGCGAATCATGATCCGGTGAGAAACAATATTCGAAGCGATCGGGGACCATGGACGTGGCAGGTAGGCGCCTGCCCTTCGAGGCCTCCCCCTTCAGGCGGTTGCCGAGACGGCATCCATCTGGGCGGCGCCGCGGGGCACACACCCATCTGTCATCCGAACGGAATCGGAGGAAAACAGAATGACTTCAAGAAAATCGATGACTTGTCTTGTGACGCTTGCAATGGGGATCTTCGGCTTCGCCGCGGCGGCGGGCTCAGCCGTCGCACAGGATGCGGCAGCCATCCCCGACGAATTCCGGGGCGACGGCCTTCGGGATTCGGAACTGATCGCCATGTGCGAGCAATCCGGCGGGCGTAACCGCGGCGTCGGTGTCGTGTCCGACCTGAGTTCATCGTCGGTCCAGGAACGGGCGAGTCGGCAGGATGTCTCGGTGGACAACGATGATGTCCTCCTCGCCATCGCCCTCCACAACAATGGTGCGCGCGGCATCGAATGGAACAAGGTCCGCGATGTGAGCCGGGAGGAGACCGCGTTCGTTTCCCAGGAGCAGGAATCGAACCTTGACCGGGAGGACGTGTTCTCGGCCCTCGCACTCGGTCTCGACGCGAACGAAGGCAGCCTCGATGCGCTCGCCTGTGTCGCCGACATCGAGCGGACCGTCGAAGTGACCCACAGGTACGATCAGACCGTGGACCTCGACGAGGACACCGTGCTCCTCGCCATCGCGCTTGCGAACTCGGCGGACAGTCCCTTGGAATTCGACGACATCGCGAGCTTCGATGTGGCCGAATCCACCCGGCGCAGTGCGGACCAGACCATCGATGTGGATCGTGAGGACACGTTCCTTGCGCTCGCGCTCGGCGCGGGCGGCAGCGCCTGATCAACCGACGTGATCCGGGTGGGGGCCCCCCCTCCCGGACCCCTTTTTTCTCCCGAGTCGCGGACAGGTCCGGCGTTCTTGCCGCGCCTTGCGGGACGCTTCGATTCCTGCACCCGATACGCCTTCTATGCAGTCCAGGGACTTTTCCGGATCAACATGCAATCCATTCCCCGACCCGCCACACGCCACACTCGTCGGGCGCTCACAGTCGCCGTCGCAGCCACGTTGGCGTTGACGGTTGCCGTCGGCTCCGCGTCCGCGGAAGTGAATTCGGAAGCCACCGTGGAAATCGTCTCGGAAACGGAGGCGCGCGTCACGGTGAAGCAGACGTGGACCGAGCAGGAAGCGACCGATTTCAGGCAGAGCCTGGATGTGATCTTCGGTGACGGCAACGGCAAGTTGACGCCCGAGGAGATCGAGCGCATCCGGATCGCGACCAAGGACGACGTGCAGAACAAGTCGTTCCCGATGGTCCGCTGGGATGGATCCGATTCCCAGGTCACGACCGTGGACTTCACCCTTGAAAACGCCGAGGGCGACATCGCGTCGAACGAACCGATCTCGACCCGGCACATGCTCACGTTGGCATTGACGGCTGCGGATGCGGCGCGCCACCGCCTCCAGGTGGACGCGATCCGCAACGGTTCGCTGATGGTGAAGGCGCCGGCCGGCTGGACGGTGAGCGACAACGAGACCGCGGACGGCACCCAGGATATGAATGCCACCATGAAGGCGGACCAGACCCTTACGCTGTTCGTTGGCCCGGCCATGGACACGGGCCCGAACGGCAACGAGACCGAACAGGAAGCCACCGACGGCAATCGCGGAATCCCGGCGCCGTCCGTGGTGCTGACGGTGGCGGCAGTGGCTGCGATCGCAGTGGGCGCATCCCGCGTTGCGCGCCGCCGCAGTGGATGAGCCTCGGCCCGGTTCAGCTACACGGGGGCATGATGAACGTGCGGGAACCCAGCGTCGCTCTGGCCTTCGTCCACCGCCGGACGGCCGGGGGTCGATGGGGGGCGTTCCTGCTCGCGGCGCTCGTGCTGGCCCCGGCGGCGGGGGGTGCGATGGGCGCGGTCGTGGTGGATGCCGCGTCCACGATGGGGGCCGAGTCCCACGAGGGGTCCGCGCTGTCCGGGTCCGCGATTGCGCCCGGGGACGACGGCGATGGGGCCGGGTCCGAGGAACGCGCCCGCGAGGTCCATGAAGGCGGATCCCTGCGCGAGCACGCATCGGATGCGGATCGGAAGGACGATTCCCGGGGCGTGAAGCGGTATGACGCGAAATCGCACGCGGGCAACAGGGATGACAAGGGCGAGGGCGGCGACGGGAGTGGGGGGAACAAGAACAACAAGGACGACAGGAGGGACGAAGGCGCCAAGGACGGCGCCATGCGCCCCGGGGCGGATGAGGGAGCCCGTGCCGCCGCCCTGACGTGGGCATGGGCCGTGGACCCGGTGCAGGCGTGCGTCGGAATCATCGATACCGGCCTCCAGGTGCTGCCGGGCTCCGTCACGGAAGCGTCCACGTTCGCCTTCACGCGCAAGCGCACTGTGGACACGGACAACAAGACCGTCCTTCTTGCCATTGCCGTCGGCCGGGCGGTCGGGCGCCCCGTCGACTTCGACGAGGTTTCCTCGTACACCGAGGAGCGCAGTCAGGTATGCACGTATTCCCTGACCGCGACCCTGCCCGGCCAGGACGCAATCCTGGCCCTCGCGCTCGGCGCCCGACGGGGCACGTTCACGAACCTTGAACGCCTTGCGGGGGACACCCGGTTCGCGGTCATCATCGAGTACGAGACCCGCCAATCCGTCCGCCTCGACGAGGACGTCGTCTTCGCCGCGCTGGCCCTCCATGGCGCGGGTGGGCGCGTCGCCTTCGAGGACATCGTTTCCATCGATCGTTCGACCCGGGTCATCCAGACGGTCGAGCGCATCTTCGAGACGAAGGAGGAGAACGTCCTATCGGCCTTGGCCCTCCGCGGATGAGCGGAATGTGTTGGTGTGGGGCGCCTGCAAGGACGCTCACCCAGCCCCTGTAGGCGCAACTGTTTTGCATGGCACGCCGTTTGGACGGCAACGCTTCGGCGGGGCGCTTGCTCGCGCTTCGGACCGAAGCCGCAGCAGGGAGTATCCGCATGATTACACCCAACATCCAGACGTATGCCTCGGCCTCGGCCGATCCGAACACGCAGCGCGTCATCACGGAACTCGCTTCCGTCCTCAATGACGTGGAACTCCGATTGCACCTCGTGCGCGTCGGGCTCTCCCAAGCCTTCCCGCAGCTTGCCCAATCCCCGGTGTCGAACCCGATGGCGGGCGTGAACCAGCAGCAGCTCCTCGCGAGCTTCATGAACCCGGCCACGACCCCTGCGACCGGCATCGGCGCGATCCCCGGCACTTCGCCGTCCCTCCAGACGATCAACCCGTTCGGGCTGAACCCCGCCGTCCTGGCGCAACTCGCCATGACGCGGGGGCTCGGTTTCGGTGTGAACACCGCGAACCCCATCGAGGCGACGCTGGCAACCCTGTTCCAGCAGGGCAACCTCGGCGTGAACCCGCTGGTCAACCCGCTCGGCAACGTGGCGACGGGCCAAACCTTCGGTGCGAACCCGCTCGCAGCCCTCTTCGGGATTCCCCAGGGAATCGGAGTACCTTCGGGCCTTGCAGGGGTGAATACGCCGTTCGGGCTTCGCGAGGTGTCGTCCGCCCCCTTTCGCTGGTGATGGGCTCACGCCCCGCGCGGACGTCATCGACATGGGCAAGGAGTACCGTGTCGTGCTGGACGTTCCCGGTGCCACGAAGGACGGCATCGAGGTGACGCCCGGGCCCGTGAAGGGGACGTTGTCCATCCGGGCGACCGTGCGGGTCGACGAAGACGCGGCCAACATGCGCCGGCTCGTCAATGAACGGGTCTCGAACACGGGGCCGTTCGCGCGCATCCTGCCGGTGGCATGGGACGCGGATGTCGAGCGGGCGAAGACGTCGATCACGGACGGCGTGCTGTCCGTGACCATCCCGAAGGTGTCGGGATCATCGACTCCCGCAAGCAGCAAGAAGAGCTGAATCGACCTGGCGAATCCGGCTCAGGGTCCACGGGCACGAATCGTGCTCGTGGCCCGCCGGGCGCCTGGCCATGCGTGGAGTCCGCGGGTGCCCAGCGTGCTCGTGGCCCTCCATGGCCCACCCATTCCGCTCAAGGGGGGGATTCTGGGTGGCCCCCTTCCCCTCGATTGATTCCGCGTGATTCACGCGTAGGCGCGCAGCCATTCCGGCTCGACCACAGCGAGAACGTTCGGCGAGGAGACGAGGACATCGTCCGCGAGGGTCGCCAAGGCGAGTTGGAGTTCCGTGAGATCGTACCAGAGTCGATAGCCGGCCGACAAGAAGGGGCTCTCGGCGGGTCCGGGCATGTGCCGCTCCATCATGCACCCCGGATCTCTCGGGGACGCTACATAACGATTCTAGTTTTGTTCCAAGGTCGCCCGGACTCATGTTGACCGCCATCTACATGTATCATGTCGATCATCGTCAACATGATGGAAGCGGATCTGGCCGACCGACTCGCCCGCGCAACAGGCGAGGACCCTGAGTGCTGCTCAGCCGACCTCCTCCGCATCGCCGAGAACGCCAAGGGCGCCCCGGGATTCCAATCGACCGTTGCGCGGGCCCGCGCCCTCTCCGACCCCACACGTCTCCTCGCCGCCGCCGTGGTGCGCCGGCGGGGCGAAGCCTGCGGATGCGAGATCCAGGCCGCGCTCGGAGTCACCCACGCCACCGTGAGCCACCACATGCGCAGCCTCGTCGATGCCGGCATCGTCACCGGCGAGCGACGCGGCAAGTGGACGTACTATTCCCTGACACCTGAAGCCAAGGGGTGGATTCCATGAAGACCCACGCCGAAACCGGACCGACCGCTGAAGCGGAATCGATCGCCGCAACCGAAGCGATGGTCGACGCCGAATCGATCGCCCGCACTTCGAACGTGACCATCCGTCCCGCTGCAGAACAGGATCGCGAAGCCGTTCTCGCCCTCCTTGAAGCGGCCGCCCTCGAAACGGCATTCGTAGCCGACCAGTTCACCGTCGTCGTCGAGGACGCGGAGGTCGTCGGATGTGGCCGGTTGAAGCCCCTTGCGGAAGGCGGGTTCGAACTCGCCAGCGTCGTCGTCCGCGCCGACCGTCGCGGACGCGGCCTCGGCGACCGGGTCACCAACGCCATCCTGAAGGGTGTGGACGCCGAAGTCTTCGGCATCGCCCTCGCCCCGGCATTCTTCGCGCGGCACGGATTCACGGAGGTCGCAGCCCTCCCGGCGTCCCTTGCGGAGAAGGCGACCCATTGCGCGTTTGCCGGAGCCACGCCCGTCCATCGGCGCGGCACATCCCATGTGCAGGCGCAGTACCGGGAGATCGCCACGTCAACGGCGCCCGTGACAGGGAACGGCTGTTGCGGCGCGACCAACGTGTACTCGCAAGAGGAGATGGCCATCATGCCCGCGGGATCCTTCCTGTCCCTCGGCACCGGGAACCCCGTCAAGGAGGCCCGTCCACAGCCCGGTGAAATCGTCCTCGACATCGGGTCCGGCGCCGGCGGCGACGTGTTCCTGGCCGCGAATGCGGTGGGTCCGGAAGGTCACGCCTACGGGATCGACGTCACCGAGGAGATGGTGTCGAGAGCGCGCGGCATCGCCGCGGAGAACCGCGTGGCGAATGCGACGTTCCTCCATGCGGATGCGCCCCCGATCCCCCTTGCCGACGCGAGCGTCGACATCGCCATCTCGAACTGTGTCGTGAACCTCGCCCCCGACAAGGCCGCACTCATGCGGGAGGTCCATCGCGTGATGAAGCCGGGAGGGCGCATCGTGTTCAGCGACCCGGTGGTCAAGCCGCGCGCCCTCATGGTGCTCGACGCGGATGCGTGCGGGTGCACGACGGGCGCGCTCAGTGCCGAAGGGTGGGCGAGCCTTCTTGAAGGAACGGGGTTCACGGATGTCAAGATCGATGCCACGGCGCCGGCCGGTTACGGGAATGGCATCGCACTCATCCGTGCCGTGAAACGGGCCTGAATCGCCGGCGTGCCGGCGGGCGTCTGCAGGCGCTCCTCCACGACGGGCCGGCAAGCCGGCCCATCAGCCGAGGCCCATCGCCTCCTTCTCCTCGTCCACGCGCCGCTTCGCGTCGTCCGCGATGAGCCGCACCAGCGCGTCCCGGTTGAACACGTCCGAATCGTCCGCGAGCACCAGGTTCTGATCCGCCTCCTTGCGGAGGAGGATCTTCACGAAGCGGTCGTCGATGGTGCCGGGTGTCACGAAGAACTCCACGAGCACCGGTCGATCCTGCCCGATCCGGTGGACGCGATCCATGGCCTGCGCGTGCACGGCAGGGGTCCAGCCGAAGTGCATGAAGATGACGAACCTCGCGCCCGTGAAGTTCAGACCCACTCCACCGGCCTCCATCTGCGCGAGGACGACCTTCGGCCCGTGCTCGGTCCCCAATTGCTTCGCGATCTCCTGCCGCTTCTGGGGCGCCGTCGCACCCTCGATCACGGCGCTTTTCGCGCCGAGGAGGTCATGCAGCTTGTGGAGCGGATCGAGGTAGTGGCTGTATACGACGACGCTCTCGTCGGCGGCGAGCAGTTCCTTGATGCGTTCGCCGACATCGTGCACCCTCACCGTCGCGATGTGCTTGCGGAGGGTGTGGATGGCGGCGAAGAGCGCGACCTCGCTCTTGGGGTTGTTCAGGTTCTCGGCGACGCGCGATTCGAGGCCCCGGTACACGCGCATGTCCTGCGGCTTCATCTCGTGGTGCTGGATCGAGATGGTCCGCGGTGGCAGGTCATCGAGGACGTCGTCCTTCTTGCGGCGGATGAGGACGTCCCGCGCCGCCCGCTGCAGGTAGTTCGCGGTCGCGGCCCGCACCTGGGCGTACCGGTTGAAGAGGCCCGGGTCCACAAGCCACGCGTCCTTGAACGCTTCCCGGCTCGCGAACCGTACCGGGTCCACGGCGCGGAGGAGTTCGAAGTAGTCCTCGATGCTGTTGACGAGGGGCGTACCCGTGAGGAGGAGGCGTCGCTTCTGGGGGAGTGCCGCCACCATGCGCGCCCGCTGCGTCTTGGGGTTGCGCACGTAGTGGGCTTCATCGAGGACGAGGACGCCGCGGTCCACGATGTCCACGTCGTCCGTGTGGAGTGTGCGCAGGGAATCGTACGTCGTGACCATGAATCGGGCGGCACTCGAGTGCTTCTTCTTCTGGCCATGGTAGATGAGGGCCTTCTCGCCCGTGAACCGCTCGACCTCGTCCGACCAGTTGTACAGCACGTTCGCGGGCGCCACCACGAGCACGCGCTCGTCCGCCGCGAGGGCCGCGGCAATGGTCATCACGGTCTTCCCGAGACCCATCTCGTCAGCGAGGATGGTGTTCATCGCGCGCTCCAGCAGGAATCGCACGCCCTCCGACTGGTAGGGTCGGAGGGACCCGGTGAATCCCGGGATCTTCGCGGGCAGTTCCACCTCGCGGTGCTCGCGGGCCGTGATGCGGTAATCCTCGCTGGAATCCTGAAGCTGTTTCAGCGCGGCGTGGGCGCGCCACAGGTCCTCGCTCGCGACACCCTTCAATGCCTCGGAGAGTTCCCGGGCCTTCGACCGTTCCACGTCCTGCTTGTCGCGGCGGACTGCGAGCCGCATGCGCTCAAGGACCTGGTCGATGGCTTTCAGGTCCGCGCGGGCTTCGCTTGCGAACCCGGGATGCGACGTGAGGAATGAGGCGAGGGTGGCGCGGGCGCTCCGGAGCATGCCGAAGCCGCCGTCCGGTTCCGCCTTCGCGGCCTCCAATGTCTCCGCCGTGTCGAAGGGCCGCATCTTCTCGTACTGGGCGCGGACGCCGCCGCCCATCCCTGAAACGGGGGCCTCCCCTTCCTCGGGCTCCAGCTTCGCGCGCAGCATGCCGGCGGCGCGGTTCAGCTTCGGGAGGGTTTCCCGGGGGATCCAGCGCTTGTACACGAGGGACCGGTTGTCGCCTTCCTTCTCGAAGCGCACGCCGAACCGCTGGAGCATGGTCCAGATGCGGGTCTCGTTCTCGACGTGACTCGCAATGCGGACGTACACGCGGTCACCTTGGACGCGGTAGCGGAGGCGCACGCGCGGCTGAGAGTGGGTTTCGGTCAAATAGGTTCTTGAGGGGCGCTTCGTGGGGCGGGGCTTCGTGGGACGGCGCAGATGTCGCTGCGATGGGGGTCGCGCAGACAGGGCGCGGGTCGTCATCGGTGGTGTCGCCGTCGGGCCTCCCACGCTATCCCTCCCACCACGCATGCCCGGCGCTCGTCCGGTGCGACTTGTGCAAAGCGTCGCTCCCAAGCGCACCAGGTTGACGGATCGGAGCGCGGGTCGCGAGGGGTGGGTGAGACAGTTGGGGCCCCCACCAGCCCACCCCCAACCTCGCCGCGCTTCGCGCGGCTCGGTAGCACCCCACCCCTCC
>JBFILE010000072.1:0-13495 GCA_041599855.1 Thermoplasmatota archaeon | reverse complement strand
GGGAAGAAGATCCCACGCGACCTCGTTCCCCCAAGGGACGAATGCGTCGTGGAATCCCTCCACCATGAACAGGGCCGCGGTCACGTTCGGGTATTGGCGGTACATGTCGCGTTCCTGCCAGAACGCGGGGTCGCGGTCATCGGTGAACTCGCCCTTGCCTTCCACGACAAGATTGCGGCGGTACTCGTCACAACTGCGTTCCGGGAGCCGGGTGATGGAGGGGACGAGGAGGTCCGGGTCGCCGTGGACCGGTGGAGTCAACACGTTGTGTTGGTCCAGCTCGTACAAGGTCGCACTCGTGCTGTACGCGCCCTGCGGGGTATGGTGATAGAGGTACGCCTGGGGGACACCGACCACGATCGCGGTCTTCATCACCTCGCTGCCGTGGACGACGCCGTGGACGCCGGCAACGCCCATGTAGGACAGCCCGTGCATGCCCACGCGCCCGTTGGACCACGGCTGGACTGCGACCCAGTCCGCAAGCGCCGCCGGGTCGAGTTGGGACGGCAGCGCGTTGTGGTCGAAGCACCCCCCGGAGGACGCCGTGCCGCGCAGGGATGCCACAAGGAGCGCGTAGCCGTTCGGGACGAAATCCCGGAGGGCCATGCGCGCGTAGATGACATTGGAGGTTGTCGTCGGGTTCCCGAGGTAGGGATCCGATACGAGGATGGTGGGCGCCCCGACGCCGTCAGGCAGGTCCGGGCGCCACAACCGCGCGCTGAGCAGCACGCCGTCGTGGCTCGGGATCTCCACGCGCACGTCTTCGAGGAGGTCGAACGGGCCCGTCAGTCCAAGGGGCCATTCCGACCCGTCCGCGCAGGGCCACGGGTGGACGCAGGGCACCCCGTCCGAGACGCCCGCGGGGAGCGCGGGCAGGGAGAACGTGAGGGTCACGAGGAACGGCACGTCCACCTCAGGGTTCAGGGCGGTGCCGATGCGGACTGCGCCGCGGGCGGAGCCTGAGCCGGGAATCGTGAGGGGTCCGGAACACGCCCGCGCGTTGGTGTCTGGTGCCACGACCGGCGCAGACAGCGGGGTGTCTGCCATGCCCGAGCCGAGGTCCGCGCAGGTTTCGGTGCCGATCCCATCGCGCACCGCGAGGGTCAGGTCCACATCCGGCGTGGTCCAGTTCAGGGTCGCGGCGATGATGACGCGTGCCGCCGGAATGTCGAACGCCGTCGTCCGCGACAGGGTCGATCCGCCGCTGCCATCCCGAGGGTCGTACACGCCGGGTCCGATCGTGTCCGCCCAGAGGAACGTGACCGAAGTGTCCGTGCGGGCCACCACGTTCGCGCCTTCCATGCCAAGGGCATCGAGCACGGATGCCGTTGCGACGGCGCCGCCGATGGGTGCGTCGTCGGCGACACCGAAACAGCCGGTGAACACGGTGGCCAACAGCACCCACGCAATGGCCACCGGGCCCGCGGGAGCGGGTCGTGACCCGGGTGTCGACCGCGCAGTCCCACGCATGTCTCGCGTGTGGCGCTGCGGCGCAATAAGTGCTTCCCCCGGCCGGCTGGGGTCGGAAGCCCCGCTGCCGGCGGCACTTCTGCGTGCGGGATCTGCGAGCGACGGAACGTGCGTCGGTTGCCCGTGGCGCGGCCCAAGGTCGGACGGCCTGCGAAACGAGGTCGTTCCTGTGCGGACCGAAGGGGTGCGCCCTGCGTGTCCAGCGACGCGCACGACCGGCCCGCTGCGAGGACTTGTGGCTTGGAGATGGCCGGCCTGTCATCTCATCGACGACGGACCACGAGCGTCGTCCCACCCGCTGCCTGACGATGAAGGACGACGCCAGCCATCCCGCCCCGCGACGACGATGAATCGTGCGCGCCGCTGCCCCCGTCGCGCCCCGGTCGACACGTTCATGGCGCCCATCGACGCTTCACCCGCATCATGGCGGAACCGTGGGACCTCGAAGTCGACGTGATCATTCCCCGGCCGCCCGCCGAAGTCCGCGCATGGTGGACCGAGATGCCGAAGGATTACCACGCCGCCGACCCCCACGAACAACCGCACCACATCGTCACCAGGCACCGGGACAAGCGGACCTGGGAGATCGACACCTACTGGCGCGTGCCCCTTGCGCCGAACCTGCGCGTCCCGGAAACCTTCACCTTCCGCCCCGACGGGTGGACCGTGGACCTCCGCGTCCCCGGCGGAATCGGCCAGCGCGACGATTTCACGCTGGTACCCACACCGGACGGCACCCGCGTCGAGATCCGCGTCCGCATCCATGCACGGAACGCGGCCGGGAAGCTTCTCGTACCGTTCTATCGCCGCTACGGCCAACGGAATTTCCCGGCCCTCTGGCGAGCCGCCGGAATTCTGTGCGCGAGGGACGCACCCCACCTCCCCACAGAATGAGCCCGGGGTCGTGGTGGTTGGCGCGCGCCGATCGCCCCTCTGCCCTTCAGCTCCCGCGGATCTGACTCGGATGGTCCGCGCTCGCCTTCGACGGCGGGCCGAACCGTTTCACCCGGAGCGCACGCGCCCGCTCCCTCTCGATCTCGCGATCCCTTGGCTGGGCGGTCGTCACCAGGGACCCGAGCAGCTTCGATGCCGCAATCGTGACCTCCTCGACGGCCCGGTTGAACGGTTCCTCGTTCGCCTTTGACGGGCGCGTGGAACCCGCGATCTTGCGTACGAACTGCAGGGCCGCGTCATGGATCTCGACATCGGTCGCGGGCGGATCGAAATTGAACAGCGTCTTGATGTTGCGGCACATGGGGGGCGGCCTCGGGGCCTGGGATCGTGGATCATGGGTGATGAATGCGACGACGACACCACGATCGCGCAGCAGGTTCCGCACACGGGGCCCTTGCCGGGCGGCAAGGCCCCGGTCGCTGCCGGGTACGCGGATCCAACAAGCCGGCAGGCCACGGCTCCGGGCCCCGCGCGCTGTTTCGAGCCGCCCGGGAATGTGCGTGTTGCTTGGGGCGCCTGGCGCAACAGGCGCATCCGCGGCGGACGGGTCGCGCGGAAACCGGCCTCCGACGGTCACCGGCATGACGTGCAAACGGTTATGCCGCCTGACCGGATGGATGATGCAAGGCTGCGCCATGATCCATCCTGCCCCTCGTTTCGTCATCCTCGGCATCGTCGCCGCCCTCCTCCTCGCCCCCACCCTGGGTGCCGCCGGGCCCGGGAAGCCCTCCTGCAACCCCGACACCGCATTCGAGAGTGATGAGGTCCGCATCGCCTTCAAGGGCCACAAGGGAATGGTCCAGGTGTTCGCGAAGAACGCGGAAGGCGGCAACGACGGCATGTACCAGTACAAGACGAATGCGATCCGCGAGATCGCAACCGGCAACGGGAACGAGACCCTTGCCTCCATGGACCTCGGGCGCGCCTACCCGCAGGAATCCAACTGCACCATCACCGAGACCGAGGACTTCCTGGACATCACGTTCACGGTGCCGGCCACGGTGCGGGCCACGGACGGCGGCGACCTCGGGGAGGCATCCGCCACCTTCGCGTACCACTTCAACAAGACGGCGAATGGGGCCAAGTTCGACCTGTTCGTCTCCGGCTGGCCGTGGCAGTCCGATGGGTCCGAACTCGCGTTCGACTTCGACGTCGACGCCGGCGCGTGGACCATCGAGAGTGCCGAGAACGGCCTCGGTTTCCGCGGCAACCCTACCTCCGGGGACGGCGAAGAGGACACGCCCGAATCCAAGGGCTACATCGAGTGGGCTGCGAACGCCACGGCCACGTACGCGGATGGCCACGAGGAGACGGCGGTCGTCGATTCCACCGTGGACAACTCCGGGAGCCACGCATCGGTCTCCCTCCGTTTCACGGCGGCGCAGGCGGGCTACACCGACCTTGCGTATGACCCGTGGGCCGGGGTCGGTGACTACGTCATCATCGGGAACGTCCTCATCGGTGACCGTGCCCTCCTCGGACTCGTGGATGCGGCGCTGGACTTCGTCAGGATTGCGCTTCCCTGAATGCGGGAACCGGGCCCTCAGGCCGCCCGACGTCGACGTCGATGCCGCCGCACGGCGGCGCGCAGACCCCATCCGAGCATCACCGCAATCCCCAACGGCACCCCGATCAACACCACCGGCAGCCACGGGCTCGCGTGGGGCGCGAACATCTCGCGGTAGAGGAACTGGACCGCATTCGGGGTCGCCGCATCCCCCAGGGTGTCCGACGCAGGCACCGCGGACGCGGGTTCTCCGGGTGCGGGCTCGCGCAGGTACACGGGTGCGGTGGCGGGCGGTGATTCCAAGCGACCGATGGCAACGGTGAATGCCGTCGGCGCGTCGGGACTCCAGATTGCCAGGTGGACGTCACCCGTCATATCGTCGCGTTCGTAGCCTTCGAAGAACCACCATGTGAAACCGAGGTGGCTGCGTTCGGCACCGGATTCGCCCGCGGGGTGGACGATGGCGCCTTCTCCTTCGGCAAGGACGACGCCGGAGGGGAGCGACCCCGGGGGTGGGGCGGGAAGCCCCGTCGCCACGAGGGCCGATCCGAGGGTCCGGACACCTGCCTCAAGCCCGTCCGGGATGGCGGGTTCCACGGTGAGCTCCTCGCCCTCTCGCACCGTCAGTCGGAGCCATGCCACGTCCTCGGGGGAGGCCAGGGTGCCGTCGATGCTCCAAGATGTGACCACGTCATCGATGGCGAGCATGGCGTCCCCGGGTACGGTGACGGGCTGATGGGCGCTGGCGACCGGAGCCGCCGCCATGGCGACAAGGGCGGCAACCAGCATCACGCGCACGGGAGCGTTCATCATGAATGCTGGGTCGGCTTTGTCCATGACTTGTGGCGCGGACAGGGGGTCGAGGGCCCAGGAGCCCCGCGACCCGGTCATTCCCCCGCGCCTCGTTCGATCGGATCCGGCTCAATCCACGCGCCCGATGCCGAGGCCGGACCCACAATCCCGCCACTCGCCCTGGCCCCGGGTCCCGAGGCACGTCGATCCACCGGGGTAGGCGTTGAACGAGTCCTCTTCCCCGTCGTCGGAGTCGTGGAGGAACGCGATGCCCGTTCCCCGCGTGGCGCCCTGGAACGTGCCGTACACCGTGCCCTCGCTGCCTGTGGGCGCATCGGCTTGGGAAATCGCCATGGCCAAGTAGTTGTCACCGCCGCCCGTGTTGCGCAGGACCGCGGTTCCGGGCTGGAACCCTGAGGACCCCGAAGCCGCCTGTCCGCTTGCGAGCACGTTGTCGGAAACCGCGATCGCGTCGTTTCCCCCGGCCACCTCGGCGATGGCGTGCGAGGCGGTGATGATCACGTGACTGTCATGGCCTCCCTCGTCATCGAGGAGAGCAAACCCGCCGGTCGCGGCACCCTGCGCCGCCACGGTCACCGCATTCGCGGTTGCGCGGGCGGAAGTGTCTCCGGTGGCTCGTGCGATGGCGTGCGAGAAGGCCGTGTAGGTATCGTCCCCTCCGGCATCGGCCAGGATGGCGATCCCGGATTCCCCGGAGGACCCCTGTGCGCGGACCATGGACGCTGCCCAGTTGGGGATCGCCATGGTCGCTCGAGCCTCGGGCGCGGTGTGGCGGCCGCTTGACAACGCCACGGCCCAATAGTCATCGTTGCCCCCCGCGTCCCGGAGGATGCCGATGCCTTCGGAGAGGGCCATGCCCTGAACGTTCACGCCCACGACGGCGGCCCACGGGGCCACGGCGCGGGAGTGGGCGGTGACCGTTCCGTCCCCGTTGCCGGTCGCGAGGATGCCGATGCCCGCGAGCTGCCCCATGCCTTGCCCGGCGGGAAGGGTGATCGGGATCTGCACAATGGGACGCATCTCATCATCCGCAACGCGCGCGGCGATGGCTTCGAGGGTGACACTGTCGCCGTGGCCGCCGCCGTCCGCAAGGATGCCGACGCCGCCGATGGCCGCGAGGCCCTGGCCGTTCGCGTTCAGGCCGCCGACCTTGAGCCCGTCCTCATCTTCGTACGCGTGGGGGTGCACCGCGCGGATGGTGTACGCATCGGTGCCGGCGCCGCCGTCCATGAGGATGCCGAGGACGCCATTGGTGGCGCGCCCCTGACCGGCAGCAAAGGAGACCACGTACCCTGTGCTGATCAATTCGTAGCGGTCGTTCCCGCTTCCGTCCCACAGGATGCCGCTTCCGCCGGTGGCACCGTACCCGTGGCCCGAGGCGCTTGCGCTGGGCGTGTCGCTGTGGACAAGGTAGGCGTCGTCCCCGGCCTCGTCCACGAGGATGCCGATTCCACCGAGGACACCGGAACCGTGGGCCGGGACGACGGTGGTTTCGTACACGTCGTTCCCACCAAGGTCGATGGTGATCGACACGGGCCGGAACTTGAGGGGGTCCGCGGCACCTGCGGAATGGGCGTGGACGTCATCGCCGCCGAGGTCGATCAGGAGCGCCGCGTCCGAGGAATAGGTGCCGCTCGCGGCCGATCCGATGCAGAGCACGGGCAACCGCTCCGCCACATCGCAGCCGGTTCCGGTGCCGACCGAGGCGGTTGACGCGTACGCGCGCAGGCCCGGCAACGCGGCATCGATGGCGTTCGCGAGAATCGCTGCCGCGCGGATCCCGGCCTCCTGGTTCACGAGCGCGCGCGCAGCATCATGCGTCGTGCGGTCCATCGCCGCCGGCAGCTGAAGGTCGCCCGCGCGGATCACCTGCGGGGCATCGAATGCGCGCTCGTGGGCCATGAGCGCATCGTAGTTGGCGGGGTCCACGGCGGCACGCGTCCACGGTTCCGCGGCTTCGATTGCCGCAAGAAGGATGCCCACGGGTTGGGCAAGGCCTTCGGGGATGCCGGCAACCGTGTGGGGGCTCGGGTGCGACCCCTGGATCACGGAAACCTCAAGGAGTGCTGCCGCCTGGCCGACGGCGGCCTCCAGGCTTGATGCGGGCCATTCCTGTTGGAGTGCCAGCGGCGCGACGGTGCCCGGGATCGCAAGATCCGGCATCATGTCGATCGGGTCCGCCATCATGGGTGCGGACGCGCCGACCAATGGTGCCAGGAACAGGAGTGGAATGAATCGGACAAGAGTGCGGAATCGCAGAAGCTGCAGCATGGGGGGGTCTCCCGAGGACGTGCCTCGGGATGACCCACCGCCATGGCAGGCCATAAGTTGTTCGCCGATTGCACGCGGCGGCGCGTTGTGACGGTCCCGTTGGGGTACGCGGCGGGTGATGGGCAGGCGATTCGACCGAGGGTGTCCGTTTTTCCTTGGCGTGCTTCCCGCGGGCCTCCACAACGCCGCCTTGGTTGCCGATGCATCCTGCCGCCCGCGAGGGCCGCAGGGACCTGCGCGGAATCAATGCCCGGTCGCGGCCTATCCCCATCCGCCGCCTGCGACCACCGGCAACCACAACTGGCCGGGTCGCTCCCCGGCCAGATCCGCCTTCAGGTTCGCAGGATCGAACGCCGGGATCGTCCGGCCCTGATCGACGCTCCGGATGACAAGGCGCAGGGATTCCCCCTTGTTGAAGACATCCTCCTGCGGGTAGAAGTCGATGGTGACGGGGGTCGCCTTGCCCGGAAGGAGTCGCACGGGATGGTCCACGCCTTCCCGGTAGATCGGATTCAGGTATCCGTGGTTCTCGAGGCGCCAGGCGCCCTCGCGGAGGACTTCCAGGCGGGCGACAAGGTGCACGTTCTCCCGATCCGACGTGATTGTCAGGTTCAGGCGCGGCGTGCCGGACACATGCAGACGGTGATCGAGTGCCGGGAGTTCGAGGATCACCTGTTCACCGGCGGGCAGGATCGGCAACCTGTCGGATGCCGGATTCGCGAACCAACCGATTTCACCCGATGGCGCATCCGTGAAGGAAAGCCCGCTTCCCGTCAGGTTCAGGGGCGTCCGCACGGCGCCAGCCGGCGGCCACGTCTCATTGTAGGTATGCCATGCGCCGTCGGTGTCCTGCACGTACGCGACATTCGCATCGAAGAGTCCGGTGTGCGTTCCGCGGAGGGTCTCGTCGAAGAACGCTGCCGCGTACGGCCACCAGTCGCCGTACGCTTCAGCCACATCCTTGGGGTACTGGTGGGACCATTGGCCTGCAATCAGGATCTTGCGCGCGTTGTCGAGCTGGTTGTACCAGGTGTCGATGTGGTCCGGTTTCACGTTCCAGTCGGCGAGGCCCTGGGCCATGAGCACGGGCACCTTCACGTCCCCGACGCGCCAGCGCAGGTCCCGGTCGTTCCACCATGAATCGTACGTGCCCGATTGATCCGCCTGCTTCGTGATGTGGGTGGCCTGGTCGCACTCGGCGGGCTCACGGGCCTGCCGCGTGAGGTAGTTCTCGAACTGGGGATTCGTGGTCGGGGCCGTGGCGTACGCCGTGTACAACGTGTTCGTGGTTGCGTGGTTCGAGTACGGCACGCCGGCCTTGTGGTGATAGTTGTAGAAGCTCGTGGATGCAACGACAGGGATCACGCCCCCGAGGTGCGGATTGTTCGCAAGGGCTGCGATGTGGGCTTCGCTTCCCGGGTACGAGGCGCCGATGAAGCCGACCTTCCCGTTGGACCACGATTGGGTGCCGAGCCATTCCGTGAGCGCATCCGCGTCCTCGATGTCGAGTTGGCCGCGCAGGTCAAGGCAGCCGCCCGAGTCACCCGTGCCACGCACGTCCGCATACGCGAATGCGAATCCGCGGCGGACGAATTCGTTCTCGAAGCGACCGTCCGCGGGACTCACCTGGGGCTCGATCGCCATGGCGCGACCGGGGGCCGTGTACGGCGTGAACTGGACGATGACGGGCACGGGATCGGCCACGTCGGGGCGCACGATGCGCGCGTGGATGGCGATGTCCGTGCCGATCGGCATCGGAATCAGCTCCGCGTGCTCGAGGAGGGTCAGGGAACGATCGGGCACCGGCACCGAGTAGGCGGTCGCGGGCGTTTCGGTGGGGCCGATCCCGGGGGCAACATCGTCGGCCCCGATGCAGCCCGCGAATGCCACGATCACGGTCAGGACGGTCACGATGAATCCGGATCGGTGATCCGGTCGACGCAGGAATGTGCGGCGCATGCCCGGCGAGGGGGCCCCTCGCGGGATAAGCATTGTTGAGGGGTGAGGGTCCAACGTCGGGACGCCGTGTGGCCGGCGCCGGATCGACGGGCGCCGGGGCCCACGCGTGCCCCCGGCGGTGCTTCCGGGGGGCGCGTCAAGTGACGCCGCCCGGCCTTGGGCCGCCCCATGTGCGGCGCGGCCCGTGCGCGCCACCCGGCGGGTTAGGCGCTGGGACGTTGAGGTCCGAACGGCCTCCGTCCACATCAGGAGGGCGGACGGATCGGACGTTCCGGGAACGGGTCCGCGGATGCGCCGGCCCGGAGCGGAACCTTGATGCCTGTTATCACGGGTGACGGCGCCGGAGGTCATCCAAGACATGAGGAAAATCATCATCGGACTGCTCATGCTCGCCCTCGTCGGCGTCACCGCGACGCCGGCCGCGCAGGCCGCCCACGTGGGCACCTGCACCCACGAGTATGTGGAAATCGGAATCGGCGCGTACGGCGAACTGAAGACGGGCGGCGCCAAGGGCGCGGCGTCGTATGTGGCCGGCGGCGCCAAGAGCTGTGCGGACTCCACCGTGCGGTGGATCTGCCATGGCTGCCTCGCCATCGACAGCCTTCTGCCGTGAACGATCCAACCCTGACCGGTCTCCCCCTGCGGGCCGGTCGGGACTTTCTTCTCCAAGGAGCCTCGACCTCGAACGTCCGCATCCCATGGCCATGGATCGCGGCCGGCATACAACCGTGGGCCGATGCCTGGTCGATGCCTGATGCCTGGTCGATGCCTATTTGTCCCCGCCCATGATCGCCGCGTGTGCACGTTCGACGCGTCCCCGTGTTCGTCGCCGACCACGGCCCGGGTGCGGTCACGTGCGTCGTGGTCCATGACCCCGCCGACACAGTGGATTCCGCACGGTGCCAGGTCCTCGCAGCCGAAACAGGCAACGGCTGCGCGGTGGCCCTCGTGCCCGACCCCGGCCACGGAACCCCGCCGCGCCTCCGATTCTTCAGTCCGGGAGGTGAACTCCCGTTCAGCGGTCGCGGACTTCTTGCTGCAGCTCGCATCCTCGGATCTCCGGCGTTGGGGGAGCAGGCATTCGACACCCATATGGGCCGCGTGCGTGTGATGCAGGAACCTGACGGATCCCTCGCCTATGACGCTCCGGCGACCGAACTCATGAACTACGGGCAGCCGGCGTTCGCGGCGCGCGTCCTCACCCGCGACCCGCTGGAACTGGATGCGCGACACTTTCCCGCGGCGACTTCCGCCGGCGTTCCCTTCCTCGTCATCCCGGTCCGGGAACCCCGTGTGCTCCGCGAGGCGGTCTTCGCCCAGTGGCGGCTCGATGATCTCATGCCGCGCGTGGGAGCCAAGGTGGTTGCCGCGCTGGCCACCGACTCCCTCGGCACACCGGATGCGCCCATCCCGTTCCGCGCGTTCACCGAGATTCTCGGTGTCCCGGAGGACGCGGCGAATGCGGAGGCCGCGGGGGCCATCGCGCTCTGGCTTCATGACACGGGGCTCATGCCGGATTCCGGAACCGTGGAAGTTGAGACCCCCGAGGCACGCGTCCGTGTCCACTGCCGGGAGGACGCCACGGACCGTGCGCAGGATGGCGCGGGAGTCCGCGTCCGGGTATCCGGTCGCGTGGGCCCGCTCCGGTAGGTTGAGGCGAGAGGGCGCAGGCTACGAATCAGCCGTGCTCGTGCCGTTTTCTCGCGGTGCGCCGGACCCGATGGCAGGGTGGTCACCGGGCGGGATCGATCGGAGCCGTGGACGGCGGCCCGGCGGCACGTGCAGGAAGCATCGCACTCGCCTCCTGCCCGGCACGGGACGTCTGGCGGCACGCCTCAATCGCCGCGGAGGAACCGCACGCCGGCTCTGATGGCATGGCCGGCCGCGCGCGCCTCGTGATGGGGACAATGGCCCGCGTCGGGGACCCGTTCCACCCGTGCCCGCGGGATCGATGAAGCAAGGTCATCGAGCTCATCCGGCTCGGTTCGCGGATCGTTCGCGCCGTGGAGGAGAAGGACCTCCGAGTCCACGAGGCCGAGCGCGCCATCGTAGAGGTCGTCCGTGTCCGATGCCGCTTCCGCCGCGAGCGCCAACCATGCCCGCCCGCTCATGCGGATCACATCCCGCCATCCGGCACCGTGGTCACGTTCGAGGACCGCTGCAAGGCGGGAGCCGAATGCGTCCGGGTGGCGGGCCGTTGACTCGAAGAACGCACGCGATGACGGCTTCGCCTTGTACAGGTGGGTGGATTCGGCCACGATGCGTGGAAAACGGCCGGGGGCATCGCGGGCCATGAGAAGCGCGATGACGGCCCCATCGCTGTGGCCCCAGAGGCTCGCCTCCTCGACCCCGAGCCGGTCCAGGTACGCGATCATCTCGCGGGCCGCGGCCTCGTGGAAGCGCGGCGGCATGTCCATGATGCGTGTCGATCGCCCATAGCCGGTGCGGTCGGGGACCAGCACGCGATGCTCCGGACCCAGCGCTTTGATCACCCTGTCGAAGGCGTACACATCGTGGCCCCATCCGCCATGGAGGAACAATGCCGGAGGGCCGCTACCGCCTTCGCGATGGTGGAGGTGCACCGGCGCGCCATGGGCAGAGGGTGACGACGGAAGACGGATCGGATCGTCCGGCACGATGCGCCATCGGGGGCCGGCCATGAATGCCTTTGGGCGCGGTGCTCGCGACCGGTGCGCGACGTCGTCGGGCGCCGTTCAGCGCCGTCCGCCAAGGAGCCGCGAAATGGACAGGAGGACCATGGCGCCGATGAGGGCCGTGAACAACTCGCCGAAGAATCCTCCGAACGACACGTTGATCAGCCGGAAGAGGAAGCCGCCGAGCACGGCGCCGAGGACCCCGACGAACACATTGATGACGAGGCCGTGACCCCGGCCGCGCATGAGCTTCCCGGCGAGCCAACCGGCGAGGCCGCCGATCAGGATGAGGATGAGGATGTTGGCCACGTGGGGCCATTCCGCCCGCTGCGGGAAAGGCTTGCGGAATCGACGCGGTGACGGCACGTCCGGGAAATCGGGGCTGGCATGGAGGCGGCCCCCCGAGGTGGCGTCCCGGGTTCGTTGCGGCGGCGTGTGGCGTGCCGGCCATTCCGGGTCCGTTGCTGCGGGGTGCGGCCTGCCAGCCAACCGGGACGGGGTCCGCTTGAAATAGGGCGTGTTCATTCGCGACGCCATGGGCGCCCCTGTGATCGAGGTGGCCGGAATCCGCCGGAACTATGGCAAGGTCGAAGCCCTCCGCGGTGTGGATCTCGTAGTCGAGAAGGGAACGATCCTCGGACTCCTTGGCCCGAACGGAGCCGGCAAGACCACCCTCGTCCGGATCCTTGCGACCCTCCTGTCCCCCTCGGGCGGCACCGCGCGCGTGGACGGCCTCGATGTGGTGAAGGATGCGTCACGCATCCGCCGGATCATCGGCCTCGCCGGCCAATACGCAGCCGTGGACGAGCACCTGACGGGCCGCGAGAACCTCGAACTCGCCACGCGGCTGCATCACGTCCCGCGGAAGGCCGCACGGGAGCGGGCGACGGAACTCCTTGCGCGCTTCGACCTCACCGATGCAGGGGATCGACCGGCGCGGACGTACTCGGGCGGCATGCGGCGGCGCCTCGACCTTGCGGCAAGCCTTGCTGCGGAACCGGAGATCATCTTCCTCGACGAGCCCACCACGGGCCTCGACCCGCGGTCGCGTCTTGCGCTCTGGGGCATCATCGAGGGTCTGAAGCGGGAAGGGAAGACCATCCTCCTCACGACCCAGTACCTGGATGAAGCGGACCGCCTTGCCGACCGCATCGCGGTCGTGGACCACGGAGTCATCATCGCCGAAGGAACGTCGGACGAACTCAAGGGGCGCATCGGCGGCGACGTTGTGGAGGTCACGGTGGCGGACCCCGCTGACCTGAAGGTGGCGGCGGACGCCCTCCATTCGTTGTCCGTGCAAGTGGATGCGGAGCGGTTGCGTCTCGCCATCCCGGCAGCCGAGCGTGGGACCCGCACCCTCGCCGATGTCGTACGGGCCCTCGACGAAGCCGGGGTCGAAGCCACCGACATTGCGCTGCGGCGGCCCAGCCTCGACGACGTGTTCCTTGCATTGACGGGCCGGCCCGCCGAAGAGGTCCCCGACCCTTCATCCGCCCGCGCCAATGCTCCGGAGGTGGCCCCATGAATGCATCCCCCACCATCACCTCCCAGGTGATCTGGGCGCTCCGAGACACCATGCTCCTCACGTGGCGGAACCTCATGCACTACGTGCGCGTGCCGCAGCTCATCGTATTCGCCATCATCCAACCCATCATGTTCACCGTGCTGTTCGTTTACGTGTTCGGCGGTGCGATCGCCACCGGCGTCTCCTACGTGGACTTCCTTATTCCGGGCATCATCATCCAGACCGTGGTGTTCGGAAGCCTCGGATCCGGCATCAGCATCACCGAAGACGTGCAGAAAGGCATCATGGACCGGTTCCGGAGTCTGCCGATCGCGCGGGGGACGGTGCTGGCCGCGCGCACCT